>CAZTBA010000014.1:0-30016 GCA_964611725.1 uncultured bacterium | reverse complement strand
TTATCCCGACTTTGATGCAATTCTCTATGTAATGGCGTGTCCAATGTTCTTCTAAATCAATTGCAGGGGTTTTGACATCCTCTTTTTTGAATCCCCCCGGACTCTGGAAACCCTCATATGAAGGGGCTTCCCTGAAGATTCTGTCAAGCGGGAGCTCTGTCGCGAAGAGAGCGGCGAGCTCACCCCTAGTGATCGCGGACTTCTGCGCTATCATAGCGTACTCAGGCGGCATCCCCGCGCTGGCACGTCTGAGTTTGTTGACTTCGTTCCAGGCCTCGTCCACATCCGTGCGTACCGGGTCTATATCGAGTCCTGACTTATAGCTCCTCTCGGCTTCATCGAACTTGCCCATTTTCACGTAAGTCTGGCCCATATAGTAATAGGCATCGACATTATTACTATCCACCTTAAGGGCGCCTTTATACTCTCCTATGGCCTTGTCGTATTTCCCCCAGGCTGTATAGACTCTGCCGAGACCAACTCGGGCAGGGGCGAACTTTCCATCCTTATCCTTGGACTCCTTCATACTTTTCTCGGCCATACTTAGCTGTCCTTTGGCCAGGTACACTAATCCGGCTCCCTCGTAGGCAGGAGCATAATCTGGATCCAAAGCTTTTGCTCTCTGGAATTCAACCATTGCTCCGTCGTAGTCTTCCGTCTCGATAAGCTTCTTCCCCTGCATGTAATGATACTCGGGAGTATCGAGATAGGACTCAGCCATCTTGCGTTTGGGGCCACACCCCTGGGCCGATATCAGGGAGACGGCTAGGGCCAGCAGGGTGAGATATATAACTGGCTTCATTTTCTCTCTCCTTATTCTCCGACAACGATCATAACTCTGCATTCCCTCAGGAAATCTGAGTTCTGCGCGGCAAGGTGAATCCTATCGGAATCGTCGTTTGATATTGAGATATCAGCTTTGTTGCTGCCAGATACCTTTAAGCCTTTGACTACAATTGGTTTACCGGCAACTCTGGGGTCTCCTGCGGCCCCGTCCACACTCCTAGAATAACCTGATATCCCGACATCTACGGCATATTTGCGGTCGACAAAACCGGTGCCATAGACCTCGTTCCCGCTCTGATCGAGTATCTTAGGAGCCATAGCTGGCTGGGCTCCGAGCCCTCTTGCATCCACTACAAGTCCGGTATACCTTTCAGCCAGAGGAGCTCCACCTCGAACGGCATAGCTCCCACCACCGGTCTTCGGGAGCAACATATCCGTAATATCCCCGGTTATGGCCATCTCGACCTCGACCTCGACGGTCCCGTCATCATAGTAGCGTGGCTCCCCCACTTCCCTGAAGTTCTTAGCTATAGCCCTGTCAAGCCTGGTGACGATCTCATCTGAGACCATCATGGCGTTCAAAACTCTGGTTTCCGAGGTTATGGAGATGCCCTTTACTGTCTCAAGTATCTTTCTCAGCGCATCGTTACGAGCCACTCTCAAAGCGTTCGGCCTCTGAGCAGGAAGTGGGAGTTGGGGATTCGCCGCTCCTATACCGGTGGCCCTCATCACCTGGCCCCCCCAGTCGATGAACCCTGCTCCTTCCACAACCTGTTTGACCTCCTCCTTGACAGGCTTTTTCACCTTCGCCATGGCGGCGACTGTCTCACCCTCACTAACAAGCCTGTCGATCTCTGCCGATATATTCCTGACAACGTTTTCATTATATTCCCACGACATATAGGACACCCTGCAACCGGAGTCTATAACAAGAAATGCCGGCGGTTGCAGCATGCCCAATTTATAGGCGACCCTGGAGTCTTCATCTAAAAGGATGTGGAGCCTTATATCCTCATCCTTCGCGAAGGAATCGACATCCTTCTTGCTATCGCCGACATTGATTGTCCAAACCTCCACTTTCTTACCACTGTAGCTGCGTTGAAGGTTGTAAAGCTCAGGGATCCATTTCTTGCAGGCTTTACACTTTCTGTTGAAAAAGCCTATGACGATCGCGTTCGTCCGCCTCTCCCCGGTTATGCTTTTACCACAGTAATCCGAGAGGATCACGTCCACCCCACTCAGGCTCGTGAGGTGGAAGTTAGGGACAGTACTGCCCAACCTGATGGCATCTTCAGCTTCAGACACATTCAGGACAGGAGACAGCAGGATCAGAAGGGAAATAACTGTAAGGACCGGAAATCCTTTCTGCATCTCGCACCCCTTTCGTGAATCTCCCGGAACCTCTCTCATATCCCTTAAATACTACAGAAACCTACAACACCCGGGAGGTTTGTGTTTTACTATTTCAATTATATAACCAGAATAAAGCTCTGTCAATAAATAAATTCAGTCACAAAGTTTTTTCCACAGCTTGATTCGGAAGCAAGTCGCGCCGTATTGCCTCAATAGACTATTACTACCTGGCATTCCCTCAGAGCCCTAAGCCGGGAAACAAAGCGTGCATCACCGGTCGAGATGACCACATCCGTCCCGTTACCTCCCGAAACCCTCACTCCCCTTACTGCAAGTGGCTTGTCCCCAACCCTTTCCGCTTGCATAGCTTCCTCAAGATCAGTTGAATAACCTGCTATACCGAACCTGATGGCCCTTTCGCGATCAGCGAAATCGACACCGTAAACTTCCCGTCCATCTTCATCCAGCACCCTTGGAGCTATGGCCGGATGGAAACCCAATCCCCTGACATCGATCACCAGACCAGAATACTCACCGGAAGAGGAAGCAGTGGAAGATTTCTCTTCTACCTCCGGGAGAAACATATCCGTTACATTCCCTGTAAGCGCCATTTCCGCATCGATTTCAACAGTCCCGGTCCCGGGATATCTTGGCTCCCCAACCTCCCGGATGTTCTCTACAACGGTTTCTTCAAGCCTGGAAGCAAGGTCCTCCGATGTCGATACCAAATCCCCTATCGACGCTTTGGAGTCTACGGGTACTTCCCTCAGGGATGCCAGAATTCTCCTCAGCGCATCGTCCCTGGCCGACCTCAAAGCCTCGGATATCCCGGACGGGAGATCCGGATCAAACTCTCCCACTCCGGTTACCCTTATAACCTGAGCACCCCAGTCGACGGTTACTCCTGTGAGCCTGTCTAAAACCTTCCCGAGTTCACGTTCCAGATCGGGCCTGTAGCCACGGGAGACGTAGGCGATCCTGCCATCGGGATCCATTACGAAGAGGGAAGGTAGACTCTCAACGCCGAATTTGTCCTTAGAGATTCTCGAATAGGAATCCATAAGGACGGGCAGGCCGATTTTCTGGTCTTCGACAAAAGTTCTTACCTTTTCCACATTTTCCCCAACGTCGATGAGCCAGATCTTCACCCCTTTATCGGAATACCTCTTATAGATTTCTTCAAGCTGCGGTATCTCTTTTATACAGGGTTTACACCATGTGGCAAAGAAACTTATCACGATAGCCCGGATCTCACCTTTCCGCTTCGCTTTTTCTCCACAGTATTTCGAGAGAAAGAAATCCTCACCGTGAAGGCCACGCAGATAGAACCCGGGGACAACTTTACCTATCTGAACAGCAGCCCCACAGGCAGGCCTCCAAGAGGGAATCAGGAAAACGATAAATAACAAGAAGAGGCTCAAATATTGCTTTTTCATACCATAGTCCCTTAATTACAGATTACACCGATAATCGCTGATAGCAACGACCTTCTTCATATATCCCATTATCCAAACTATCCGTCTCTCCGCCATCCTTACGGATGCGAGGGTGGCATAGGTATCGTGTCCTTTCCTTCCTTATCTCCTTGCAGTATAGCCAAAGCGCCACCACCGAGAGCAGCAACTGTCACAAGTCCGATCCAGAGCCACTTCCGGCTTTTTTTCTTCGGTTCAAGAGACAGCTTGCTCGCTGTCTCACAGGCACCACGGGTTAGAAGGACATCGACCGAACCCTTGTAGTCTCCGGATGCTGCAGCCATTATCCTTCCAGTCTCAACTTCAAACATCCTCACCGAAAGAGTATAGACATTTCCAACTTTTCCCACACTACCGCCTACCATCCTCTCAGCACCTATAAGCTGACCAACCTCAACGGCACATTCCTTCGTATCGCATGCCCCTGTAAGCTGGAACCCCTGTTCCTTCAGAATTGTCTTCATCTGGGAACGCTCGACAACAACATAATCGCCGAGTTGCAGAAGGCATTCTACCAGGCGCTCACTTATAACGATGGCCTCATTTTCAGGTATGCCGACGCCCTTCAGATCAAGCATTCCCAGGGTCGGCTTCCTCTGGAGCTGAGCGTAAGACAGGCCAATGTCGCCCAGGACAATCTGAAAAAGGAGCATAAGAGAAATAGATACTTTCATCAATCTCAACTGATCCCACCCCCTTCCGGATAAGGATTTATGAATGGTAGATTGGAAAAATCCGCAATCTGTGATTCTCAGCTTTCGGCTGATTGCCGATAGCTGAAAGCTTACCCTACCTGATCAAAGTCATTTTCCTTGCGATCTTGCTTCCACCTACCCTGAGGACATACAGGTATACACCGCTTGCCAGTTCCTCTCCAAGATCGTTCTTGCCGTCATATGTGATGGAGAAATATCCCGGTCCAGAAAACGTATCGACAGGTGTTGCGACTTTCTGTCCAAGTACGTTGTAGATCTCTATCGAAACCCTGCAAGATTTCGGAAGCTCGTAACTTACAAAAGTGCCACTGTTGAACGGGTTCGGATAGTTCTGTGAGAGATCATAGTTCTGGGGAAGGGGCCTGAACCTCGAAATCTCTTCACCGAGATAGGCCTCAGGACCAATAACCACTTCGAACTCTCTAAACGACTCCTCCCCGATCCCGAAGGCGTAAGCTTCGTCATCTTCGAGCTCGAAATACACGTTGCCTTTCGGATCGAGGAGATATGCCTCAAATTCATCCGGGAGTCTACTTATGCCTTTGAAGGTCAGAGAGGCGGCGGATCTATCGCCGTAAACCCTCACCTTCCAGGTATGGCCTTCCCCGTCCACCGATCTGAAATCGGAGGTGTATATGTCCGGATAGATCTGCCAGTCCTCGTGCGGGAAGCAGACCGAGACATACTCCCCGGGAGGAGGTGGTGGCTCCGGATAATCGTTAGAATCCCAGGATCCTGTGGCCGATCCCCTGCACCCAAGGTAGTTGTTCTCATCCCTGACACCTTCGGCATCAGCTATGATCTGAATTGTCCAGCTATCCTCTCCATCCACAGCAGGCTTAGCTCTTCCCTCAGCCGAGAGGGCAGGGATCTTTATCTTAACAGGGAAATTGTTCTGATTCTTGACAGCATATCCCTCCCAGGGGGTGAGCCTGTCGGTCGTTGCTGGATAGGACCATTTTGTGCCATCATAGGTGTAGGGACCAGTTATCCCCTGGGGACTGCCGCTTTCCGACATTATGTCGCTCCAAAGGACGGGGAAGCCGAACGGAGTAGCTATGTCGTTCCATTCAAGAGGATCGAGGGTTATCTCGAAAGGCGCACTTGTGGGCATACTCTTACCCGAGCCGGAATGCATATTTACTCCCTCAACTCTCGTGTGAAGCCAGAAAGCCTTGCCTGGATCGAAACCACCTATGCCCTCTTTCGTATACTCATGATATGAACCACCGGAATATCTGAAGAGCCTCCACTTCGTATCGTCATATTTTCCAAGGACATCGAGCACAGATCCGGGGCTGGCATTATTGGCATCGACCGGAATCGATACCATACGCCACTGCATGAAGGGAACGGGGCTTGGGCATACAAGCTCCGTGAAACTGACCTGTATCGAAAATACCCCTTCCTCAGGAAGTCTCGATCCGTTCCCGACGATATCCGAAGCTGTTACGTAATACTCAGCCCCTTTCTCTGTAACTTTCGCAGAAGGTATAGTTCCGCCGAAGGTCCCTCCTCCCGCATCTGTCATGGAGGTCGAGTCGAAAGGGACCTCTCCCGCCGTCCTGTAGTGCAGGGAAATCTCTCCCGGTCCTGCTACATCTGAGATGGACGCACTTACCTCTATGCTGCTTCCCATTGTCTGGGAACCGAGAGGCGTGTGCTGGATGACCGGACTGCTCACATCGTAGCGGAGCTCAATGGAAGCACTGTTGTTGAAGTCAACATTCCCCGATCCATCCTCAAGCCACAGGTAGAGAGACTGTCCCCCTTCCGCAGTTGCCGTCACGGTCAAGGGGGGATCTCCCGAAGCAGTTCCTGTCGTATCGGAATCCCCTGTGGGAGAGACTCCGAGCTTGTAATAGCATTCCACTATCCCTGAGGGATCTTCCGGATTCGTCCAGCTTATCTGGAAGGAGGTAGTCTTCTTCCAGGGGCTTGGACTCGAACCATCGGCGGTGAGATTCCCAGGAGCGGGTGGCGCCTCATCGTCAGGCTCTGTAACCGTGAACCCCCCGGAAAGCTTATCGGCCTTGGTATCGGGGTTTGTTACGACGACATCCCACACGCCGGGATCTGCTCCGGTAAGGTCAAGGCTACAGGTGATTTTGCTTCCGCTTTCCACAACCACATCGGCAGCTTCGATCTTAGCTGTATCCTTGGTCAGAGAAACAGTCGCACCGGGGCGGAAATTCCCTCCCGATAGATCGGTGACCTCCAAAACACCTGTGTTCTCACCACTGTTGGGAGAAATCGACGTCACAACTGGCGGGAGATACATCCCTGTACCGGACACAGAAACCGAAAGCTCTGCCTCATCAGGATCATCGCTTGTGATGGTAAGGTCAGCTTGCTCCCCGACAGGTGAAATCGGTGTAAAAGTCACTGTTACCTCTACACTATCGTCCGAAGTAACAGAGAAAGAGATTGGCAAGACTGCGAACCTGTCGTTTGTTGAGGAGATACCTGTAACCGAAAGATCCTCGTTTCCATCGTTGTGTACGAAAAGGATCCAGTCTGATGGGCTATCTATTGCCACCTCTCCGAAATCATGCTCTATCTCAGAAAGTCGGATATCCGGACTGATAACTGTTACCTGGACCTCCTTGGAGGGGTCGCTCTTGTTTCCGGAAAGATCCACCGCCGAGACATTGTAATAGTAGGCCTTCCCGACAGTAACCTCCTTATCGAAATAGCTCGTATCGGGGGCATCCACCCTTCCTATGGAGTCGAGGAGAGTGGAGACGACGGTTGTCTCTCTGCGGCGGATAATGTAATGGGAGAGGTCAGGTTCGGTGTTCGGATGCCATGAGATTGTCACCTCTCCGTGGGTTGAGGCAGCTTCCAGGCCCTCTGGAATATCGGGAGGCACTTCATCATGTGGGAAATAGAACGCACCGATATCCGCCCTTGTGCCATCGGGGTCCTGAGGGCTTTCCGGATCGCCTGCGTCTATACAGTCGGAATCTCTCTGAAGGTGGTAGTCGCTGTTTTCAGGGTCAACGAAGAGAGGGTTAACGTCGATGTTATTTTCGTAGACCAATACCTCATCCACCGAATCCTTGTAGATGGCACTTTCGCCACCTGCCACATCGCTGTAGGTGACAGTCAGAGTCGAAGAGTCGCCCATATAGGCTTCTGAGCCCCCAGAGGCACTGTTGCCAAGGATGGTATTCTTCACAGTCACAGTGCTTGCCGAAAGGCGGAGCCCGCCGCCATCGTTCGCCGTGTTGTCCGAAATGGTGTTGTTGATAATCGTGCCGGAGGATTTCTCGTAGAAGCTGATGCCGCCTCCATCCGCAGCCTGGTTTCCGGCGATGATATTGTGATCGAAGGAAGCGGACGAGCTGTTCAGTAGTGCGACTCCCCCACCCCATGAGGATGAAATATTGAACATAATCTCGTTATCTATCAAGGACACGGAGGAAGTATCATGGACAGCTATGCCACCCCCCTCGCCTTCGTTCGAGTTGTGCTCAATCCTGTTCTTGATTATCTCGATTTCGGAAATCGACACAACACCAGCCGACCTGGCCGGAGACTCGCTGATGTAGATCCCGCAACCACTGTTATCCGAGATTGTATTTCCCTCGAGCTTCGGTGACGAAAGATAGATTTCTATCCCTTCGGGAGTATTCTCTGAAATGGTGTTGTCCTGGATTACGGGTGCCGAACGGTCAATGATAGAGATCCCACCACCCGATTCAAGGGCCACATTCCCTGTAATGGAGTTGCCTCTGACCTCACCTTTTGAGTCATTGTGGAAGAAAATTCCTCCGCCGGACGAGGCGGTGTTGCTGCTTATCGTATTTCCCTCTATCACGGAGGAACACGAATCGTAAGCAGCGACCCCTCCACCGAACCCCCACTCACCTGAGATCCCGTTGTCCACAATCGTATTTCCACTGATCAGGGGGGATGACGACGATCCCTCTACATAGATGCCTCCGCCGTAGTCCACGACCCGGTTATCGGAAATGCGGCTATCACTTATAGTCGGTGAAGCCCCGATACAGGCGATCCCACCTCCCCTCTCGGCAGAGTTCCGGGATACGGTGCAGTGGCTTACAATAGGAGAGCAACCTATGAAGAGGAGTCCGCCTCCGTATGTATAGTAGTCGTATCCCGCAGTTGCATATTCTATCAGGCAGTACTCGAGGCGGCTCTCATCCTCCGCCCCATCGAAAACGATCCCATTCCAGGGTACATTGGATCTGTGGCATGTAAAGCGTATGCTGTCCGTTTCAGTGCCTATGGCACTCAGAGTCCCATGGACCAAGAGGCTGTAAGGCCCATCGAAGCGCACCTCCACACCTGGCTCGATAACCAGATCTTTCCACTCCTGGACAACCACGTCCCCGGTTACTATGCAGGGCGAATCTGACTTCGTCCACGTTCCGGAGACATTCCCGCTTACAAAGGTACCAGCAGTATAGGCAAATGCTGAGACCTTCGTCACACTCAGCCCATTGTCGGCTGTCACTACCACATCTGTTGCTCCTGGTGAGTGCGCTGGCACGATGCATACTATCTCATTATCCGACCAACTGGTGTAAGAAGCCGCTTCTATCCCACCGAAAGTCACGCTGCCGCTGCCACGGGAATCACCGAAGTCTGAACCATTTATGGTCACCGACGTGCCGCCTTCCGTATCGCTCAGGTCAGGGGATATGGATGTGATCGTGGGATTGACAGATTCTACGAAAGCGAAAGCATAAACATAGCCATCACCCGATCCAACATAGATGGTGCCATCTGATCCCACTGCCGGAGAGGATCCCACCCAATCCCCTGTCTGATACCTCCACTTCAGGGAACCATCTGGATTAAGAGCATAGATGTAATTATCCTCCGATCCAACATAGATGGTGCCATCTGATCCCACTGCCGGAGAGGAAAGCATATAGTACCCTGTCTGATACTCCCATTTCAGGGAACCATCTGGATTAAGAGCATATAGGTAATAGTCATTTGATCCTACATAGATAGTGCCATCTGATCCTACTGCTGGAGAGGATCCCACAGAGTTTCCTGTCTCATACTTCCACTTCAGGGAACCATCTGGATTAAGGGCATAAAGGTAATTATCCTCCGATCCCACATAGATGATGCCATCTGACCCCACTGCTGGAGAGGATCCCACCCAATTCCCTGTCTGATACTTCCACTTCAGGGAACCATCTGGATTAAGAGCATATACATAGTCGTCATACGACCCCATATAGATGGTGCCATCTGATCCCACTGCTGGAGAGGAATGCACAGAGCCTCCTGTCTGATACTTCCACTTCAGGGAACCATCTGGATTAAGAGCATATAGGTAATCATCATTCGATCCCACGTAGATTGCGCCGTTGGCCGCCACAGCAGGAGAGGAGTCCACCCGCCCTCCTGTCTGGAACCTCCACCTGAGAGAGTCGGTCTGTGCGCCGAGATATTGGCTCTGGCCGGTGTGTTGAGCGTTGCCACGGAAAATAGGCCAGGGAGAACTGACTACCTCGCCATATGTGTATCCTCCCACATTCGTCCCACTCAGTCCATTGCCAGCCGCCACCACCACATCCACTATCCCTCCGGCGTGCGCTGGTGTGACGCATACTATCTCATTATCCGACCAACTTGTGTAAGAAGTGGCCTCTACTCCTCCAAAAGTCACACTCCCGCTGCCACGGGAATGACCGAAATCTGACCCATTGATGGCCACCGACGTGCCGCCTTCCGTACCCCCCATGTCAGGCGATATAGATGTGATCGTGGGATTTACGGGCTCTACGAAAGCGAAAGCATACACATAGCCGTCACCCGATCCAACATAGATGGTGCCATCTGATCCCACTGCCGGAGAGGATCCCACCCCGTTTCCTGTCTGATACTTCCACTTCAGAGTTCCATCTGGATTAAGCGCATAAACATAGCCATCATACGACCCCACATAGATAGTACTGTCCGCCCCCAATGCCGGGGATGAATATACCCGGCTTCCAGTTTGGTACTTCCACTTGAGCGAACCACCAGGATTTAGTGCATAAACATGGTTATCATCCGATCCAACATAGATAGTGCTATCAGATCCCAACGCTGGAGAGGAATTCACGTTGCTCCCTGTCTGATACTTCCACTTCAGGGAACCGTCAAGATAAAGTGCATAAATATACCTATCATCCGACCCCACATAGATAGTGCCATCAGATCCCAACGCTGGAGAGGAGTTCACAGGGCCTCCCGTCTGATACTTCCACTTCAGGGTTCCATCTGGATTAAGCGCATAAACATAGCCATCATACGACCCCACATAGATGGTGCTATCAGATCCCAACGCTGGAGACCATACTACCCAGTCTGTCTTATATTTCCACTTGAGCGAACCATCAGGATTTAGTGCATAAACATGGCTATCATCCGATCCAACATAGACAATGCCATCGCCCCCCACTAACGGGGAGGAACGCACCTGATCGCCTGTCTGATACTGCCACTTGAGCGAACCATCAGAGTACAGCGCATAGACGTAGCCATCATACGATCCCGCATAGATAGTGCCATCAGATCCCAACGCTGGAGAGGAGTTCACAGAGCCTCCCGTCTGATACTTCCACTTCAGGGTCCCATCTGAATTAAGCGCATAGACATAGTCATCATCCGACCCCACATAGACAATGCCATCGGCCCCCACTACCGGGGAGGAAGCCCAACCAGTTCCTGGCTGGTACTCCGTCATCTGGTACTTCCATTTGATGGAATCGGTTTGCGCACCGAGGTATGGACTCTGTCCGGTATGCTGGGGGTTGCCCCGGAACATAGGCCAGTCAGCACTGACAACTGGCTCATATGTATATCCTCCCAACTTCGTTCCACTCAGTCCATTGTCAGCCTTCACTACTATATCCACTGCTCCTGCTATGTGCGCTGGTGCAACACATACTATACGATTATCTGACCAACTCTCGTAAGAGGCAACCTCTACCCCACCGAAAGTCACGCTGCCATTGCCTCGCGTTGCCCCGAAATCACTGCCTGTAATCGTAACAGTTATGCCACCCGCTGTAGAGCCGGATGAGGGAGTCAATGTGGAAAGTGTCGGGGATGTCCCGGAAAGTGAACCATCGGAGAATACACGCTGGGCGTAGATATCCAAGTTGTGATTACGTTCGTCCTCCCATGTGATAATTGCACCACCTGAACCATCGCTTACTATACCAGGAATACCATTTTGTGATCCTAAAGCTGTAGAAATAGGAATACCATTCGCTGTCCACTGGATATATCCAGAAGCATCCACTCGCTGGGCATAGATATCATAGTCGATACCATTGCGGTAGTCATTCCATCCGATAATTGCATTACCTGAACCATCGCTTACTATAACTGGGTCAAGTTGGGAATCCGAAGCGGTGCAGATAGGTAAGCCATTTGCCGTCCATAAGATATTTCCAGAACCACTTATGCGTTGAGCGTAGACGTCATAATCATTACCACTACGTTCATCTCCCCAAGTGATAATTGCTCCGTTTGAGTCATCATTTACTATCTTAGGATACCATTGTTGGCCTAAAGCCGTACAGATAGCAACACCATTTGCCACCCATTGAATGTTCCCAGAAGCATCTATTCGCTGAGCGTAGATATCACGGTTACTTAAATTGCCTGGGTCATTTCGGAAGTCCTCCCATGTGATAATAACATTACCTAAATCATCATTAACTATTTCGGAACTAACTTGGTGACCTGAAGCAGTGCAAACAGCTATACCATCTATCGTCCATTTGGCATCACCATAAGCATCCACTCGCTGGGCATAGATATCATCGTCAGTTTCCTTACGATGGTCCTGCCATGCAATAATAGCTCCACCTGAATTATCGCTTGCCATGGAGGGACTAAATTGGCCACCCGAAACTGTGCAGATGGCTAAACCGCCTGAGGACCACCGCACCTCTCCCAAAGCATCTACCCGTTGAGCATAAATATGATAGTCAACACCGTCTCGTTTATCAACCCACGCGATAATTGCTCCGCCCGAATTATCGGTAACTATGACTGGGTTTGCCTGAGATTCTGGATCTGTACAGATAGCCACGCCGTTCGTCGTCCATAAGACATTACCATAAGCGTCTAGCCGTTGAATATAAATATCAGATTGGCCATTGCGTTCGTCCCCCCACGCGATGATCGCCCCACCTGAACCATCGCTTACTATGGTTGTATTTGCCTGGTTACCTAGCGCTGTACATACAGCAAGACCATCCGCAGTCCATCGAATGTCGCCATTAACATCCACTCGTTGAGCATAAATGTCAGCCCTGCTATCACTATTACGATAGTCAAACCACGTAATAATAGCTCCACCTGACTTATCACCTGCTATAGTGGCACGCCATTGGTCCCTCGGAGCTACACAGATAGGCACGTTGACAGTTGGATCACCAGGCCATGCTCGTGTTAACTGAGGCATCCATAACCCAGCGATCACGACCAGTGCCAGCATCAAGCTAATCCGCTTCCAGCCCATTTCTGGCCTCCTCAGTTCTAAATAGTATTCTTTTCTATTAAACTTATTTATGTATATACAGCTTACAGATCCATCAACTTCATAGTCCGTGCCTCGACAACCCTTTTATCCAGCTCCAAATCCGGCCTCCTTTATCTTCCTCTTCAGGTGTTCGGCATGATAGTCGAAATATCTCTTGTAATCATAATACCGGCTCATGAGATGCATCTGATAAAGCGCACGTTCCTCAGGATCGCTTTCATAGACAAGTTTTCCCTTACGGATAACCTGGAAGGCAAGGAGAGGAGACGACCGGTTCAGCACAACTGTCTCCACCCTTCTGTGGAATATCCCTTCCAGGTCCTCATTTAACCTCGCCCTGTATTCCAAAAAGCTCTCAGGCAGAGATGATCTTTCCAGAAGAACAGCTATATCTACATCACTGTCGGACCTCGCAAAGCCCTCGGCTACCGAGCCAAACAGGTAGACGGCTACCACCTCGTTCCTGGCAGAAAAGAAGCTTCTAAGCTTTTCGAGCTGCTCTGAAGAGGGAGAGCCCATCCCATTTTCCTTTCGATCCCGACAAAAGTAAAGATCCTTGATTCTAACATTATATGGTACAGTTACATAATTAATCTTTATTGCAAATTTGTCAAGGACTTTCTCTGAACCAGAATTCCTTTGACTTCATTTCCCAAAAGAGTTAAATTTGTTCGACTTTTCGGAGCGAGGAGGCGTTTTGGAAATAGGTAAAAACAAAGGCAGAATTCTTGCCATAGACTATGGATCGAGGAGGGTCGGCTTAGCGATCAGCGATTCTCTCGGGATTACCTCTCAGATGTTGGATACGCTGGAAGTGAACTCGGCCAAAGAGGCCGCCAAAAGGATTGTTGACATTATACTCAAGGAGGACGTCTCTGAGGTGGTGGTCGGGATGCCTCTCAAGATGGACGGAAGTCGTGGTAGTCAAGCTGAGGAGGTGGAAGGCTTTATGGAACTCCTCGAAAGGACTTCCGGGGCGAGGGTTGTCACCTGGGACGAGCGGTTTACGAGCGTGGCTGCAGCGAGGACAATGAGAGATACGGGACTGAAGCTTAAGGGCAGGAAGAAAAAGATAGATAGCATCGCTGCGAGTCTTATACTCCAAGGTTATCTGGAAAGTCTGCGAAGGAGCTGAAGAAATCCGATTTATTGACGTGGTTTTCAACTCTCTTCAACTCGGTTTTGTGGAGTCCGTAATTCAGAGAACATTGACCAGGATTTCAGAGTTATGACGAGTATGCTGTACGCAAAGTTTCTTGATTCTTGTTCTGCATTGCGCATTTCATTTTATAATTTTTCACCATGAAAGTAAAACTCCCAAATTCTGTAAGATCCAGCTTTCAGGCTTCGGTAGAAAAAGAATTATATTCAACCCCGCTTGGGTTTCTATCCCCTTTTATATCTATTATTGTCGAAGGTGCCCTGAGCTCCCGTTTCAGAACGAGGTTGCTGCCGGCGGTGCTGATAATTTCAGTCCTGTTTCTCTGCACACTTATCCTCAACCTCCCCGTAGGCGGCACGCAGGAGCGTCAGTTCCTTATAGGGAAGGGGGTATCCGCCAGGGAAATAGCCGAGATGCTCGAGGCCGGAGGCTTTATAAGGAGTGCCCCCATCTTCACCCTGATGGCAAAATTCATGGGTTCCGAAAAAGCCCTCAGGGCAGGCCGTCACAGCCTCAAAGGCGAGATGTCAACAATTGCAGTTATAAAGGAGCTTACCAGGGGTGGAACGCTTGCCGAGGATGTCACAATACCCGAAGGTCTTACCTCTGAAAGGATAGCCAGTGTATTGGCACGTAAAGTAGGGGTAGATTCGACCAGGTTCATGGAACTCGTTAACGATCCTGAGCTCTGCAGGGAGCTTGGCATCGATGCTCCGAGCCTTGAGGGCTACCTCTTCCCAAACACCTATAACTTCCATCGAAACACGGACGAGAGGCCTGTAATAGAAAGGATGGTGGGCGAGTTTCAACGGGTATTCGGCGAGGATTTCAGGGGGAGAGCTGCAGAGCTTGGATTCTCGGTCCACCAGATGGTAACCCTCGCATCGGTAATAGAAAAGGAGTCGAGAGACCCCGATGAACGAAAGATAATATCCGAAATATTCCACAAGAGACTGAAGATCGGTAGGGCTCTGGAATCCTGTGCGACGGTTGAATATGCCCTCGGAACGCACAAGGAAAGGCTCTCTTACAGCGACCTTAAAGTTAAGTCCCCCTACAACACGTATACAAACAGAGGGCTCCCTCCCGGTCCGATATCGAACCCCGGATATAGCTCCATAGTTGCGGCCCTTTATCCGGCGGACACCGGATATCTCTACTTTCAGGCAAGAGGTGACGGAAAAAACATTTTCAGCAAGTCTATCTCGGAACACGCAAACATGAAGAGGGAATTGAGGAAGGAGGACAGGGGGAGGTGACATTATGCCCGTAACCATCGAGGATGTCAGAAAGGTAGCTTATCTGGCGAGACTCAAGCTCTCGCCTGAGGAAGAGGAAAAACTCATATCGCAGCTCAACAGGATACTCGATTACATAGGACAGCTAAACGAGCTCGATACGGCGGATGTGGAACCTACTTCACACGTGCTTCCACTAACTAATGCCTTCAGGGAGGACAAGGTGCGGCCATCTGCCCCGAGAAAGGAACTCCTTTCGAACGCACCGAGTCACGATGGGAAATTTTTCAGGGTTCCGAAGGTTATATAAAAGGGATTTCCCGGTAAGTTTCGTGAAACAGTTGAGGTAAAAAGCCTATCTTCGACAAAAGATCTGGAGGCCAAAATTGGACAGCGGTACAGCAAATCCTAAGTTCATATTCATAACCGGAGGAGTCATGAGCGGGGTCGGCAAGGGTCTTGCCACAGCTTCTATCGGGAAGATACTCCAGAAATACGGCTATAGTACGACCGCCATAAAGATCGACCCCTACATAAATTACGATGCCGGTACCCTCCGTCCCACTGAGCACGGCGAGGTCTGGGTCACCGACGACGGCGGCGAGATCGACCAGGATCTCGGGAACTACGAGAGATTTCTCGGAACAGACATTCCGAAGCGGAACAACATCACTACGGGACAGATATACAAGGCGGTAATAGACAGGGAACGGAAGGGCTATTACCTCGGACAAACGGTGCAGTTTATACCTCATATAACCGACGAGATAAAGAAGAGGATAAGGGAATCGGCCAGGGGCTACGACGTAGCCCTCGTGGAGATAGGGGGTGTTGTCGGAGATTATGAGAACATCCCTTTTCTTTATGCTGCCAGGTCCCTTGAGAGGGAGGTCGGTGAGGAAAATTTCGCCTACATACTTATAACCTACCTCCCGATACCGGAACATATAGAGGAAATGAAGACGAAACCGACCCAGCAGGCAATAAAGCTACTGAGTGAAAGTGGTATATTCCCCGATATCATACTCTGCCGAGCCAGGGAACCTCTGGATGACATCAGAAAAAAGAAGATAGAGACCTATGCCAACATAGCGGCCGAATATGTCATATCCGCTCCGAATGCTGAAACAGTCTATTCAATACCGCTCAACTTCGAAAAGGAAAATATGGGGGAGAAGATCCTGCGTAAGCTCAGGCTGGAGCCGAGAATGAAGCCCGACTGGAGCGAATGGGAGACTTTTGTGAACAACATCCTCAACCCAGCCTGCCATCTGAGGGTCGCCATGGTAGGGAAATACGTGGATATCGGGAAATACCAACTGGCTGACTCTTACATATCCATAAATCAATCGCTCGAGCACGCAGGAGCGCACTTGAAGGCGAAGGTGGATATCGATTGGATAGATTCCAAGATATTTGAGAGGGAGCCAGGTTCGTTATCGAAGCTATCATCATACGATGGGATACTCATACCCGGAGGCTTCGGGAAGGAAGGTGTCGAAGGCAAAATAATGTCCATAAAGTTCGCCAGAGAAAACAATATTCCTTTTCTCGGACTTTGCTACGGGATGCAGCTTGCGGTCGTCGAATTTGCACGAAGCTTGTGCGGTCTGGAGGGGGCAAACTCGACCGAGATAGATTCCGAAACCAGATGGCCTGTTGTCGATTTTCAGCCACAGCAGAGGAAGATTATCGAAGACAGCAACTACGGTGGTACCATGAGGCTCGGGGCTTACCTGGCAGTGATCGACAGGAAGAGCAAAGTCTTCAAGTTATACGAGAGATCGAGCCGTATCAAGGAGGACACGAAGAGGATCGAGAAGTTGAAGAATACGCCAGATCAGGCCCACAGGATAGGCATAATAAGGGACGGAGATACGGTCATACTCGAAAGGCACAGGCATCGCTACGAGGTCGCACCTGAATTTATCGATCGCCTTGAAGACAATGGCCTTGTGTTCTCAGGCTACCATGAGACTCCGGACAGTATAAGGCTCATGGAGTTTCTGGAGCTGCCCGATCACAGCTTTTTCGTGGCCACACAGGCTCATCCCGAGTTTAAGTCGCGCCTTGAGAAACCCTCTCCCCTTTTCCTTGGCTTCGTGGAATCCATGCTCGGAAAAAGCCAAAGTTAGATTCATATGAATTCTCACTTTAAGAAACTGAAAAATTACCTGATATATCTTGCTGTTCTATCACTAATCCGTATATTCTGTAAAGTTCCCAGAAGATCCGCCCTGTCGTTCGGGCACCACCTCGGGATAATAGCTTTCCATGTACTGAGAGCTGAGAGGAGGAAGGCCGAATCTGGGCTCAGGATAGCCTTCGGCGGCTCGATGAATGGCGACGCGATAGGGAAAACTGCCTTGAGGTCTTTCATAAACCTTGGGAAGAATGCCGCCGATGCAGTGAGGTTGAGAGCGATGTCTAAGAACGAGCTCATGAAGCTCGTGAGGGCTGAAGGGCTTGAAGAATTTGATGCTGCCCTTGCCGAAGGAAAAGGAATCGTGGCAATAACCGGACATATCAGCAACTGGGAGCTCCTGGCCGCCTATGTATCCTCGGTCGGTTACCCGTTGAATGTCGTTGGGAAATCCCTTTATGATTCGAGGTTCGACCGCATCCTTGTAGAGACGAGGAGGAGATGGGGTATGAATAATATAGCTCGGGGGAAGGAAACCAGGAACATAGTGCGAGCCCTCAGGAAAGGGGAGATGGTTGCATTCCTTATCGATCAGGATACCAAAACGAGCGGCACCTTCATCGATTTCTTCGGGAGGCCTTCCTATACGCCGACCGGCCCGGCCCTCCTGGCAATGAAGCTTGGTTCCCCCGTTGTGCCCGTAAGCATACATCGTGAGACTGATGAAACCTACCATGTCAAGGTCGGCAAAAGAATAGAGCTTGTCGATGGCGATCTGAGATTGAGCACCGAGAGGTGCTCCAAGGCTGTAGAGGGGGAGATAAGGGATCATCCCGAAGAATGGGTGTGGATGCACGAAAGGTGGAAAACCAAGCCTACGGAGGTATCCTGATGGATATCGCTTCCAGGGCAAAGTTCTTACTCAAAGCTTTGATAGTGACATCTCTCTTCGTCACAGGCTGTACATCGGAAGAGGAGAGCTCTTCGAATGGGACATCGCTGACAGGACTGATACCGGATCAGGAATCGTGGAATTCGACCATAATCCTCTCCCAGTCAGGTGTAACCAGTGCCGTTATATCTGCCAATCACCTCATGAAGTTCGAAAGAAAGGGTATCACCCAAATTGACGGGGACCTGAAGGTCGATTTCTACAACAGGGACGGGACACATTCCTCCGTCCTGACTGCCGATAAGGCCACCGTCGATGAGAAATCCGAGGACCTCCGGGCCATCGGTAACGTCGTGGTCGTATCCGATGACGGCTCGAAGCTGGAAACAGACGAACTCATCTGGGATAATTCACGGCGTAAGATATTTGCTAACGGACAGGTGACAATAAAGACTCAGGGCGGTATTGAGAAAGGTATAGGCTTTGAGTCCGATCCTGACCTGAAACGTTGGACCATGCGGGAGGTGGTAGGGAGTTCTGAGGAGGAGGTTGAGATTCCGGAGCTGAAATGAGCGCAGGCGTCGCAAGCATAAGATCCTGGTTGATTCTTTCAACCGTGCTTTTATACATAGCCACTTTCCCTGCCGAGGGGGTTTGTTCCAAGAAGGCAAAGGTTACATTCTCGGCAGACAGCACAAGCACAATCCGCAACATGGAAAGCTGGACAAAGATATATTCGGGAAACGTGGTCATAAAGCACAGTGATACGATCCTTAGGTCATCCCGGGCTACTTATTTCGAAAGGGATCAGAAGATAGAGCTTTCCGAAGGTGTCACGGTCCAGGACTCGTCCAGGACTATAACCTCTGATGTAGCCTATTACTTCATCAAGACCAAGAGAGCCCTGCTCAAAGGCAACGTACGTGTTAGATCGGAAGACAAAGGCATTGACGCAAGCTGGATCGATTACTCAAAGGAAACCGGCGATATCGTTGCCGTTGGGAATGTGAAGCTCTTAGACTTCAGCGAGGAGATCGTAGCTACCGGGAGGCGCGCCTTATATAAAGAAGAAGATCAGATCGGAGAGCTTTCCACCTCGCCGAAACTTGTGAGACAGGATGAGAGTGACAGCACCCAGATGGAGATGAGTAGCAGAGATATGAAGATCCGTATGAAGTCCAAGGAGGTCCACGCCGTCGGAAATGTGGAGATCACCAGGGGAAGCTGGAAGGCCTACTGCGACAGTGCCGTCTATTTCTACGGTGAGGGCAGGTTTCTGCTAAAGGGTGAGCCCCGTATGGTTCAGTCCCCGGAATCTCCCACGGATGAAAGCGGCAATCTTAAGGGGGATTTTATGGAAATCCGTCTCGAGGCCAACAGGATCTCCGAGCTTCGAGCCGAGGGAAACGCAGAAGGCACATCGGTGTCCACATCTGAGAAGGAAGAGGCTATAAGCAAGGTATCCGGCAATTCAGTATTGATAAAGTTCAGGGATGAAGAGGTCGAAGAAATGTTGGTTGGCGGCAACGCCACCAGCACTTATATGATACAGAACCCTGAAGAGGAGCCGAGGTTCAACTGGGCGAGCAGTGATTCGATACGTTTTTTCATAGCCAGCGGTAAGATAAACCGCGTAATACTCAAGGGTGGTGTTGTGGGTACCTACCGCCCGAGATCCGGTAGTAGAAAAGAAAAAGCAAGTGGAGGATAGATGTCCGAGGGAAAAGTAGACTATGAAAATAAGGTTCAGGGCGACCTTTCTTCTGTCCTCCGCTCAGAGGGGCTCGTGAAAATATATGGGAAGAGGAAAGTCGTTGACAGGGTAAGTATCGAGGTAAGACAGGGAGAAGTTGTCGGGCTCCTCGGACCGAACGGTGCGGGGAAGACAACGACCTTCTATATGATCGTGGGGATGATAAGGCCCAAAGAAGGGAGGATATTCCTCGACGAAGAGGATATAACCGATCTTCCAATGTACAAGAGAGCCAAGAAGGGAATAGGATATCTCTCGCAGGAGCCATCAATATTCAGAAAGCTGACAGTCGAGCAAAACATAATGGCAATACTTGAGACGACAAAGCTCCAGAAGAAGGACAAGAAAAGGCGCCTTGCAGCGTTGCTCGAGGAGCTTGATGTGGCCCGTGTTGCCAAAAGCAGGGCCTACACGCTTTCCGGAGGTGAGAGGAGGCGTGTTGAGATAACAAGAGCACTCGTGATCGAGCCGAAATTTCTCCTCCTCGATGAGCCATTCGTTGGAATCGATCCGATAGCTGTGGAAGACATACAGAACATAATCCATAGGCTTAAAATGAAGGGGCTCGGCATACTCATAACCGACCACAATGTTAGGGAAACGCTGCGGATCACCGACCATGCATATATAATGTCCGAAGGGAAAATCCTGAAATCCGGGACAGCGGAACTCCTGGCAAACGATCCCGAGGCAAGGAAGATATATCTTGGGGAGAAGTTCAAATTGGATTGACAAAAAATTGTTGCGTAAGATTTAAATTTTTGTTATTATTGCTATAGCAGCAGGCCAAGTGTTGAATTAAAGGTTATAGGAGTCCTATGAATCTCAAGCTGTCACCACGCCAGGAACAGAAGCTCGCCCCACAGCTCATAAGGTCGCTCAGTCTGCTTCAACTTCCGAAAATCGAGCTCGAGCAGCTTGTGAAGCAGGAGCTTGACCTCAATCCACTCCTCGAAGAAGTTGAGCTTACGGAGCAAGAGCTTGATCAGGATAGTCCGGAATCTTCCCAGGAAGAAGGGAAGGAACTCGACTACGACCTGGATGAGGACGCCTGGACCAAGTACCTGGATGAGGTGTCCGATATGCAAAGCGGCCTTGGAGCCAGTTTCGATCCTGACGAGGAAGATAGGCGTATAGAGCCGCCGGATGAGATCCATCTGCATGAACACCTCCTCGACCAACTGAGGCTGGTCTTTTCCTCTGAGGAAGATATAAGGATAGGTGAATATATAATAGGGAATATCGACGATAGCGGTTACCTGGTCTGTACGGTGGAGGAGATAGCTGAAAGCCTGGAAGTTACCTCTGAAAAGGTCGAGAAGGTGCTCAAAGCTATCCAGAGGTTTGATCCGATCGGAGTAGCTTCAAGGGACCTGAGGGAATGCCTTATGGTACAGCTTGAAGAGAAGGGACTTCAGGGCAGCGTTGCCATGGAGATATTGAAGAACCATCTGAAGGACCTTACCAGGAAGCGCTACAAGGAAATATGCAATTCACTCAGGATTTCCGAGGATGAAGTGAGAAAAGCTGAGGAGATCATATCAACCCTTAATCCCAAACCTGGTAATACCAGCCATTCACCAACACCGAGGTTCATAGATCCCGATATGATAGTTGACAAGTACGGTGACGAGTATGTTGTTACTTTCAACGACTGGTCCGTACCTTCTTTGAGGGTAAGTCCCTTCTACCGTTCAATCCTCCGTGATACCTCGAAGGTATCCGATGATACGAAGAATTACCTTACCGAGAAGCTCAATTCCGCCCGCTGGCTCATTAACTCGATCAATCAGAGGCGGACGACCATGTTCAGGGTCATGAGCTACATAGTTCAGGCCCAGAGGGATTTCTTCGAAAACGGGATATCCCACCTGAGGCCGATGAAGCTACAGGAGGTAGCGGATTCACTCGGACTCCATCAGTCGACCATAAGCAGGGTTACGAACGGGAAATATGTGCAGACTCAGCACGGTGTCTTCGAACTGAAGTTTTTCTTCGACAATAAAGTTTCGTCCGATTCCGAAAAGGATCTCTCCTCGACAAGTGTTATGAGCAGGATCCGCGAGCTTATAGAAGCGGAGGAACCGAAATCGCCGCTCAGCGATCAGCAGATAGTTGATATCCTCCGTGAAGAAGGAATAGATATAGCCAGAAGGACGATCGCCAAGTACAGAGATAAGATGGCTATAAATCCTGCCCGCTACAGAAAGAAGCTCTAAGCTTTTCTTATCTTCCCTACCTCTCCCATATGGATCTGACCTCAGCCCTGTCAAGTGCTACAGACACCGGCAGAGATATCACCAAGCCGAAAATAGCCTGAAAGAAGTTCAATGGAAGCTCAGAAAGGGCAGCAGGCCAGCCAAACATGAACATTTGAGCTATCAGGTATCCCGCCATCATCCAGGCCCCTCCGAGCAGGACCACAAACACAGCGACGAGCAATCCCTTCCTGCTCTTCATATCTGCTCCGAAGCTCTGAAAGAGCTTCCCTACCAGGAGACCTTCGATTCCTTTTATTACAAGTGTGAAAGGTGCGTAGACGGCGTACCCTCCCAGTACATCCGCAAGTGCGGAGCCGATACCACCAGCCATGGCCCCCGCCAGCGGTCCGAACAGGAGAGCCGATACAAAAATCGCCGAATCGCCCAGGTTAAAATAGCCTTTCGTTGCGACTATAGGTATTCTAATGAACAGAGTGGCCACAGCTACAATTGCTATAAGGAGCGATATCACAGCTATCTTAACCGGTTTCACATCTTGACCCTCGTTTTAGAAAGCATTGGGTAACATCAGCTATTTTGTAAACACACATTGCGGAAGATAAAGATGAAGCATCTCTTATGTCAAGCTTTAAATTGCTTGACAAAAGTACCTGAAAATGTTAGTTTCTCAAATGGAACATCGCTCGTAATTTTTCAAATTGGGAAAAACAGGAGGGGCCATGAGATTCGACGTTATTTCCCTTGGCATCTTAGTCGTCGACGCCCTTGGGAAACCTATAGACAGGGTACCTGACGAGGGAAAACTTGCTCTTTTCGAAAGGATGGAGATCCACATAGGTGGTTGTGCTGCAAACACAGGGATAGCTCTGTCGATACTCGGCACAAAGGTCAAGGTTGTCGGAAAAGTCGGCGAAGATCCGTTCGGGAATTTTGTTATAGACACGCTTCTCGGGAACAACATAGATGCCGATAGTGTAAGGAAAGATCCTGAGACCAGCACAGCCTTCACTTTCGCAATGATCTCATCGAAGGGGGGTAGAAGGTTCCTTCACTGCCTTGGAGCCGACGCGGCCTTCTCGATCGATGATATCAACCTTGAAGCTATAGAAGACACGCGCATACTTCATGTTGCCGGGACAACCCTGATGCCGAGGTTCGACGGGGAACAGACCGCCGAGGTCCTGAGATACGCCAAGAGACACGGCGTGATAACATCCCTTGATACTGCGTATAACGACCGACTTGACGACTGGGGAAAGGTAATATATCCGTGTCTTCCCTACCTTGATTACTTTCTCCCGAGCGTCGAGGAAGCCGAAAGGGTTACCGGCGAATCCGATCCCCACAAGATAGCAAAGCTCCTCAAGGGGGAATGCCCCGGTGTGGTCGGGATAAAGCTCGGTCCGGAAGGTTTCCTCTACAGGGACAATTCTACCGAAAAGCTCATACCACCATATGAGGTGGAGGTGGTTGATACCTCCGGAGCCGGTGATTGCTTTATCGCCGGATTTCTCAGAGGTGTCCTCGAGGGGTGGGACATGGATGGATGCGCCAAGTTTGGTAGCGCTGTAGCTTCCTTCTGCATACAGGCTATAGGCTGTACTACAGGCTTAAGGCCTATGAACGAGGTTCTGAGATTTATGGAATCCCAGGAAGGTGAAAGGATTACAGCATGAACCTTAGATCGAAATTCAGGAAATCCGGACGCGACAGGCTTGAGTTCCGTGGAGTCCCTTTCTGGTCCCTGAACGATGAACTCGATCACGATGAGCTTCGCCGGCAGATAAGGGAGATGAAGGAGGCGGGCCTCGGTGGGTTTTTCATGCATGCCAGGATAGGGCTTACAACCCCCTATTTGAGTCCGGAATGGATGGAGTGCATAAAAGTTTGCATCGAAGAGGCAAAGAAGCTCGAGATAAAGGCCTGGCTCTACGATGAAGACTGCTGGCCAAGCGGCTCAGCAGGTGGAAGGGTTCCGGCCAAAGGAGAGGAATACAGACAAAAATGGGTAGCTTTCAGGAGAGAACATGCCGAGGAATTTAGGCCCTTCGAGGGAACTATCGCGGTATTCAACGTATTTGCCACCGGAGAGGGAGACCACTGCGGCTACGTTCATCCTGATGACTATGATTCCCTGAAGGCAGAGGTACTGCATTTCTACTATGAAGTGGGGGACTATATAGATGTCCTGAGCAAAAAAACTATTAGGGCTTTCATAGATGAGACCTATGAGATCTATTTCCGAGAGTTTGGAAACGAGTTTGGAAAGACCATACCCGGGATTTTCACGGACGAGCCTCAGTACAGGCAGGTCCCCTGGTCCTCCGATCTTCCCGAGAGATTCTATGATAGGAATGGCTACGACATAGCGGAGAACCTCCCCTCCATATTTTTCAAAGTTGGTGATTTTCGCAAGGTGCGATATGATTTCTGGAACACCGTAACGGAGATGTATGTGGAGGCCTATTCCGAGCAGATAGGAAAATGGTGTGAGGAGCATGGTCTGAAGTTCACCGGTCATCAGGTAGCCGAGGATTCCCTTTCCGTCCAGGTGCAATATATAGGCGCAGCGATGCCCCATTATCGCCACATGAGCGTACCGGGCATAGATCACCTCTCCCGACATATAACCGATCCGCTCCTCATAAAGCAGGTGTCGAGCGTGGCACATCAACTCGGGGGTAGAAGGGTTATCTCGGAGATGTATGGCTGCAGCGGATGGAACGTGAGCTTCGAGGATCTCAAATGGATAGCGGAGTGGCAGTTCGTCCTCGGAGTAGACCTCCAGTGCCAGCATCTCTCTCTTTACTCCATTAGGGGGTGCCGGAAACGCGACTATCCTCCCTCGCTCCACTATCAACAGCCATGGTGGAAAGATTACCGCATACTAAACGACTACTTCGCCAGGCTCCTTTCCGTCCTTACAGAAGGAGAGCATTGTGCCGACATACTTGTGATACATCCGATAGGGAGTGCATGGACAATCTACGACCCATCCGACACATCGGAGGTAAAGCAACTAAACCAGGAACTGGTCACCCTGAGCGAGAACCTTCTGGAGATACACAGGGATTTCGATTACGGGGATGAGCTAATAATGGAGGAGCTCGGGAATGTTGAGGAAGGGAGACTATGGGTTGGAACCCGTTCATATCCCCTTGTCGTAATTCCGCCGAGCATATCACTGAGGTATTCGACCTTTGACCTTTTGAGAGAATTTGTCGAGTCGGGCGGACTGATAGTATCGGTCGCACAGATGCCCTATATGCTTGAAGGGACAAGGTCGGACCGCCTTGTACAATTCCTACAGGAGAACTCCGTTCACATACCGAACGATAAGACGAGCCTCAAGGGTCTCCTGAACCGCATATCCGAGCCTGAATTTGAGATACTTGACGACAGAATGACCGATGCCCCGACCATATTCTGTCAACATAGGAGATGTGGAGATATCGATATCTTTTTCACGGTAAACATAAGCCAGAAGGAGAAAATGAACTCCACTGTGAGGTTACTTGGGCAAGGTCTCCTTGAGGAATGGGAACCTATGACAGGCGAGATGATCCCTATACCATCCATATCTATGCAGGAAAGTACTATAGCAGAGATTCCGTTTGAACCAACACAGTCCCATCTGCTTGTCCTTGACCGCTCCAAACCAAGGTTTGAAGGGACAAAGCTGAATCCTGACATAGTGGAGTTCGCCAAGCTGAATGGAAAATGGAATATGAAGAGACTCGATCCTAATTCGCTCACTATTGACAGGTGTCTCTACAGGATAGGGAACGGAGACTGGGAAGGCCCGTCCTATGTCATAAAACTTTACGATAAGCTTGTGGAGAAGGGCGAGGATATCCCAGTTGAACTCAGGTTCGAGTTCGACGCAGATTTCAGCCTGGAAAAGAAGAGGGAGATCTTTCTCATCCTTGAAATCCCCTCACAGTTCAGGAGGATCCAGGTAAACGGCAAGGAACTAGTAGCTCCCAAAGACAATGAATGGTGGACGGATATATCCTTCAAGAAAATAGACATAAGCGGATTGATAAGCAGGGGCAGGAACTCCGTTGAGCTTTACCTCGACTTCAAATCTCCCAAGCTAAATCCGCAGATCGAAGATGGTTTTGAAAGGAACAGAGCAAGGTATGGAACAGAGATCGAGAACATATATGTGATAGGAGATTTCGGCGTTCAGAAAAGTAGTCCAGGGGAATTTATGCTTGTCGAAGAGCCTGAAGAGGTTGAGACCGGCGATCTTGTCGACCAAGGTTTCCCGTTTTATGCTGGCACTGTAAAGATATCGAAGCATGTCGAGATTGAGGACCTTCCCAAGGGGAAGGCATACATATCCCTGGAAAACATGGAAGCTGTGGTCGCTAAGGTAAGCATAAACGGCAAAGAGGCAGGCGAGGTTATCTGGCGTCCGTGTAGCATTGAGGTAACAGGTTTTCTGAAAAAAGGTACAAACCTCGTGGAGATAACCCTTACCGGAAGCTGCAGAAACCTATTTGGTCCCCATCACCATATCTTAGGGGAACCGATAGGTATCGGGCCTGACTCCTTCAGAGGTGTTGCAGGATGGCTCGACCCGGGAAGATCGAACAGCACCTGGACTGACAGGTACAACTTCCTCCCATTTGGGCTTCCGGGGGGCGCTACCATAGAAGCTGAGAGGTAAAAGCTCAGAAAATTCTTGACTCAGAAAAGGGAAACTGTTATTTTATATGGTTGAATATGCTGTAGGGGCGGGAATAACTCAGTGGTAGAGTGCAACCTTGCCAAGGTTGAAGTCGCGGGTTCGAATCCCGTTTCCCGCTCCATTTCTGATTTTGGGCTCCTGATCGGTGCCCTGTTTTTTTAAGAGGTCCAATTCTACAGCAGGCAGAGCCATGGCTGACTTTGAACTTGCAGGTCTCAGTGAAAGGTCTAAGCCCCTTATAGAGGACATAATCGATAACTTAGGAAATTACCGTTATACTGTAAAAGAGGCAGTCGATGAAGCACTGAGGGTCCTTTCTGATGAGGAATTTCGTTTTCCGTTTCTTGAAAACTGTCCGAAAAGGGACCTGTTCAGGAACTCAGAAAGTAACGAAAGGGAAGAAATCCTCAGGCTTTTCTTCCAGCATATAATCAACTGCAAGTATACAGATGAAGACATTGAAAAGTACAACGAAGATTACAGGCTTGGGCTTATAAAAGGCGTCAAGTGGAACTGTTTAGATTCAGAAAGGACCTGTCAGACTTGCAGAGAATATGTTTCCCAGAATCTCTACGGACTCGGTCCTGGCATATACCCGCCTGACAAAATTCCTCCGATGCCTCATATAGGATGTATCTGTTTTCTAAGCGCTAAACTCCCTGTGGCTGAAGGCGACGAAAAGAGCATAAAGAACCCGGTGGTGGACATAATTCCGGAAGGGGCAAGAAGGAAAAACATCCCTTCAGGGATTCTCCTGATAGCTACAGTTTTGATTACGCTGTTTGTAATCGTGGTGCTGTTGCTTATGAGGTGAACTCAGCACTGTCCCGGGAAAGGCTCAAAGGGAGGGAGGTTACCCTCAGGATCGAAGCAGAGTTTTTTCATCCCACCTATGATCCGCAGCCTACTGTCGGCACGAACTTCTTCGAGCATGGCCTCGGAAACTTCGAATCTCCTGAGTTGGAGCGTGTTTTTTATCCTCACAATCCTGGCATCTTCAGCACTTGATTTCCCTGTCGTAGACAGAGCAGCATCTATGGCTTCACGGTCACTCTTGAGAGCTATGGGAAGCATGGCCCCGCGTGGCCTTGTCGAGGTTATGCAGTTCAGGTAAGTAGCTTTAAGGTCGATTTTCTTTATTAGCTTCTCGGTAGTGAAATCAGCTAACCCTATACCTGCAGCGTTCCCAGAGCTCTCAGAACTCAGGTCTCTCACGAATATCCTCATTATGAAAGGTTTTTCCTCATTTCCCTCGACGGAGCCAGACCAGCTTTTTCTACCGATAACATTGGTATCCATTCCGGCACCGCTTATGTTCTTGCCCATCTCGTCGACTATAAGGAGATCCATATAGTCGAACGGTAGTTTCATTGAGAGCTTCTGCGACTCCTTCTGGAGGGCGATGCTGGCCTCCTCGAATTCTTCTGGCTCGACACACTTAATTATCGCAATATTCCCATAGGGGTTCTCCACAATGGCTATACCGAGAGCCACCTTACACCTTTCGAGGATTAACCTCCCAGCCGAGCGTACGATCGTGTCAAACGGGGTTCTGACGGCCGCCCTATGGTATACACCAGCGCCTATAGGTCCGCCAAGCCCTATCAGCAGTATCTTCATGATCCCACTTTGGAACTCTCCATCAAACTCGGTATGGGACTTTACGCGGTTGACCACAACGATATGATCCGCCTCGTACGCCGGCTCAGCAAAATACACTGGAAAGCCCTCATCGAAACTCCCGATATTTGTGTAATTTTTGGCCGGCACGATCGGCGCACCTACGGACTTCTCAGTTATGCCGAGGTGTTCCAGAACCTCAAGCTGCCCTTCGGGTGTCCCATTCCCATGGCTCCCCATGGAAGGTACCACGAACGGCTTTGCACCTCTATCTACAAGAAAGTCGATCACCGTTTTGATCACAAGATCTATCCTGTCTATTCCCCGACTCCCCGCAGTCACGGCGACCCTGTCCCCTGCTCTGATCCTGGAAGCTATCCGTGATCCCAGTAGCTCCTTTATCAGCTCTGACCTCAGGTCGGACACCTCCGGAGCTTCCACGCTCTGTTCTACAAGAAACATATTAGGATATTTCACCTTCCTCCCACCTCACAGATTATAAAAAAATTGCCACAACGGAATCCGCTGCGGCAATTTCAGGTTTCCGTCTCTCTTACGATCCCTTCTTCCTCTGGCCGAGAGTTATGACGCCCTGATCGACATCAAATTCGAACTCTATATCTATCATATCAAGTGGGACCCCGTAGGGGTCGAACCTTACCACGAAATCGTTAAATGTGAGCTTCACGCGCTTGACATCGGGATGGAGTGGGTCGAAAACCAGTTTTCCGATTGATTTATCCCCCTTAAAAACCGCATCGCTTCTGTAGAGGGTGCTCCTGACAAGCCCCATCCGCTCCTCATACCAGAATTTCTCGTTGCCGCTTCGTCCCATCCTCGACCTGTAGTAGTTTTCGAAGCTGTTCCCGTGCTTGGCATCGCGCTCCAATATGTCATAGTAATAGAATTCCTCTCCACGGTCGGTAATTAGAACGGCCTTGGACGGATCGAACTGAACCTTAGCGAAAGGGTGATTTATAACCGTGACCTGGAAGACAGTAAATCTGGAAGGGACATATCCCTTTTCCGGGTCTTTTTTCATCCCGTAGGTATAGGGATTTGTGGGATTTTCCCTGTAAGACTTATCGGGAAATTCGTCGTTAAGCTGCTTATCGTTGAGGTATTTGACCTTGACCTTCATCCCTTCATAATCGAAGACCACGGAGCTATCCTCGGGATCGATATAGTAGCTTTCCCTGGAAAGCATGTTCTTGTCCGGAGTAAATCTCACATAGTACTTAAGCTTGGGAGGGATAAGGGAACAGCCGACCACAACGATCAGCACCAGGAAAGCCATCAGGACAGGAAGTGCTCTTCTAAGATCCTTCATATCCGTTCACCCCTCTGTTCTTTAGATTTTTATTCAGGTCCCTCTTTGCCCGGTTTTTCTGTACCGAGGCTGATTTTTTCAACACCGACCCGTCTGGCCA
>CAZTBA010000013.1:0-31286 GCA_964611725.1 uncultured bacterium | reverse complement strand
AAAATGCAGAAACCACAAAGTCCCGATGTCCTCGAAATAGGCATCGTATTTCTGAATCAATTTTGCCAATCCAGTTGGTCGTTTGCTTTTGTTTTCCAGTAATCCCATAAAATACAAAGGTCTGGCAAAACCTTCGGCTTTTTTTCTGGCAAATCCCAATATTGCTGCAACTTCGGCCGTTGTATAAGCATTTTTGCCTTGCTCAATCATTTCAGACAACAAGCGTTGGGTTTGTATTAAATCAATATCAATACCATTGCTCACCTGCCAGGCCGGTTTTTCTTCTTTCGATTTCTTCTTTTCTTTAGGTTGTTGCTCAAACAGCGGCAGGATGGCATCCTTATGTTTTTTCTTTCTCAACTTTGATATTTCCTCTCCGAAGAATATCGCTTCAAACTCATCAGCGACTCGATGGAATTTCTTCCAGCGCAGGTAATGAATATATTCCTGTGCTCGTTCCCGGTAAGCGGATTCGTCTTTCTCCCGATGGGCGATAAACAGGCCTTTTAAAATGTCATACTGTTTCCGTGCCATTTTCTTCTCGCAAAGTTCTCAATAGTTCGCGGCCCTTTGCCGTTATAACATATCTCTGGTTAGGGCTGTTCGGTTTCTCTGGAATGGTCATCCGCAACCAGCCGTACTGAATCATCGGCGTCAGAAATTTTGCTCTAAATTTGGTGCGGTTTTTCCAGTCGAACTGCTGCATTAATTGCACGATTGGTATCTCAGCAGAACACACTTCCATCAGTTTAATGACTTGCTCTCGACTTAGTCCTAACTTAGTCCCAACTTGGTCCCAGCCTAGTCCCGTTTTAGCTTCGCTTTCAGTCGGCTGGTAGTCCTTTTTCACAAATTGCATCTGAAACGCCATTCCCGGCTCATTGATACGCAATTCGATCTCCGGGTATTCTGCCAGCGCTTCTTTGATCTTCTTAAAACCGGTGCCCCATTGTTCGATCAGACCCAAGCGCTTGAATATCGGCGCCAATACCAGATTGCGAATTTCCGATTGTCCTACCGGTAAATCGCCGCTGATATCGATGGAAGGCGGCGCAGCACCGGGACTGGTAATCTCCAGCATATCTTCATAAATGGCCACTTTGATATCTTTTCCCTGCAGAGCGTAATCGCGGTGAATGATCGCGTTGATCACAGCTTCACGCACAGCCGCCAAAGGATATTCCCAACGATCTTCGCGGTAAATGCCGTTAATGGTGGCGCCGTGGGCGATATTCCGGCGGATAAAATGAATCACCTCGTCGGCATGAACAGCGATGTTATCTTCAATTGTTTCTTGATCTAAAAAAGTTTCGCTGCTGGTTCCTTTAAACCGGGCGCACTCCACTTTGCTGTAAGGGAAATAGCGGCTTTTTACTTCAGGATCGGCTAAGAGCAGTGCCGCATGGGTGTAATAGGCCTGGTCATTGGCTGTTTTGATTAATTGCAGCTTTCTCAGGGCAGCGTCGTTCAGCGGTTCGCCGGTGCGTTCTTGATATTTTTTGGCAAATTTGTTTAATATGAATGGCTCGGGCGCTAGATCAACGACCGGAAGCGAATCAAACGAAATATTGCGGCTCATGCGCTCCAGCTCCTGCACGATCTCCGGCGGCGCCAGCCGGTTGCTTGAACCTACCCGGATGTAAACCCCTTTCTCTTTACCCTTGTGCTTGAGATAGTAAGGCGCCTGGCTGCCGCGATAGACTTTAACCCGGATGACTGTAGGTCCGTCTAAATTGAGAAAAGAGATCCCCGGCAGAATAACCGGTTGACACAAATCAGTAATGATATTAGCAATCCTTTCCTCTGTTGGCAGTAGTTCTTCTTCCGGCACGCCCGTCACCTTGCGCGGTTTATCTTTTATGCCGATAAACAGTTCACCGCTGGCGTCATTGCTGAAGGCTATGATGGTCTTAGCCAGTTCTTCGGCTGCTGGCAGTGTTTCCTTATATTCCCGCCGCCGACCTTCCGGTTGCGCAATCAGATGTTTCAGTACATCCAGCATATCATCTCCAGCAGATATTCAGTTACTACAGATTCATTAAGCTGGTGAAGTTTCTTCCAGCACAGGTAATGTCATATTATTTACGGAGCATTAGGATGTTTCATCGTCTGTTCGGTACTTTATATCATAATCAATAACATAATTAAGTTCTTCTGCTGTAAAGCCGTAGTATTTTGCAAGGATCTTATCAACTTTATCAAACAAATGTTTTGAATATCTCGCTTTGTACTCATAATATCGTGTTATTCCAGATGCCTTATTGTAGGTAACTAATTTCGCATTTTCCCCTAAATCTTTTTTTATATCATCATACAGTTTCTCAAATTCTTTTCTATATTGATCAAGCTCTATCAAATTAATAGGAAACCTATTCAGGTCTGATTTTGAGAAGTGAAAACAATCAGAATAAACTGTCCAAAACCAGTAAAATAGGCTAGAAAAGAATATGCAAACTCCAGGATATTTTGATAAATCTCTCCTAACTGGAAAAGAAACTGTCATGCTATTATTCTGTTTTCTCCCATTAACTTCAAAAAAGGGATATTCATCAAAAGCTAACATATAGTTATACCCACCAGCTTTGTAATAGAAAATATTTCCTTCCGAAGCAGAACCTCTATATTGGTTGATCCTGCTTTTGACACAAAGCATTTTCTTAAGTATATTAACTTCAATGTACGATCCAATTTTGGGGATATAGCCATCTATTATTAAATCTTTGGATACATAACTTGCCGCAATTCTATTCAATATGCGCCTTCTTTCATAAGAATAGAACTTGGTAAAGTCACTTGAATATACTTCCATCTCAGAATAGTTTGGATTCAAAAGAACAAAAGTAATTGATAGGCGGACATTTAACCCTCTGAAAAATGTCCCTGGGTGAGCAGATGAATCAACATTTATGAAGAATACTCTACCTTTTCTCGTTAGGATTGTTTTTCGCAATTTCTCCATTCTGGTAGCAGAAATTATCGAGATAGGTAGAAGAAGTCCTGTTGCGCCATTTGAAATTATCCTTTTCAAAGCACTTTCAAGTATAAAAGCATATAGATTTCTTGATGGTAATGATGAAAGTTTCAAGCCGATATAATTATCAAGGCTTATATCTACAAAGGGCGGATTCCCAAGAATTACATCAAAACCACTGTTAATAATCTCCGGAAACTCCAATTCCCAGTGAAACACAGATTTTTCTTGTTCAAAAATGTGGATAGCTTCATAAAGATTATCGCCCAGACGCTGCCGCCAATGTTCTTCATCTTCGTCCAACTGGGCTGCTTCCAGTAAATCAAAATAGGTTTTTTCATCTGACATGGGCAAGCCAGATTCTTCCATCCACTTATTGTGGCAGTTAAAACTGAGCATCAGCCACAGGGTTGCCATATCCTTCAGGTGGTTCAGGAACGGGTCTTTTTCTATTTCCTCATAGCTTTCCTTCTTGCTGAACACTTTTTCCAGGTCGTCGGAGCCAGCTGCCAGCAATTGCTCAAACTGTGCTTTAATGCGGGCAATGTCTGCTCCATGGATTCTTTCGAACAAATCCATTTCGTTGCCGTTCTCCTCTTTGCTGGGGTATGTGAGCAAATCTTTCAGGCGCAAGCCCATCACTGAGTCACCGCTTTTCAAGTGATGGTTCAAAAAGGTCAGCGGTTTGCCCTCCGCGGCGGAAGCGATCCACAGTGACAGTTTTGCCAACTCGGTCGCCAGCGGGTTAATATCAATGCCAAAGATGCATCTTTCCACCACCCGCCGCCGCCAAGTCACCGGGGCCACATCCACCTCCGAATTGGTGTGCTCAAACAGTTTCCAATTAATCGGCAGAGGCGTTTTATCGTGCTTTATGGGCCCATCGCTAATGGAAACCTTGCACTGTAGCACCTCCAAAATAAAATGTGTAATGGTGTTCAGGGAATTCACCAGAAAATGTCCCGAACCCATTGCCGGGTCCATCACCTTAAAAGTGAGAATTTGCTCTTCCACAAACTGCAGCAGCTCGCGGTCGAATTTTTTCAGTATGCCCAGGCGGGTATCCTCATTCACCGCCTGCTTGAGTTCCCTTTCGTAGCGCTGCACCTGGGGCAGAAAATCCATCCAGCGCTCTTCAAGTCCCAACCGCACCGAGTTCTGCACCATGTAATTCACCACATCTTCCGGCGTGTAATAGGAGCCGGTGTCGTGCCGTTCCCGAGCATCCTGGGAAAAATAGACATAGCCCTTTTGCACCACCCGGTCGCTCTTCTTTATGGTCCCGGCCTGGCTTTCGGGAACAATTTTGACCTTTTTATCCGACTTGCGGATGACCATGTCTTCCGCAGCAATGAACAGTTTGTATTCCAGGATGCCCTCATACAGGCTGCCCAGGCTACGCACCGACAAATCGCTGTATTCAATTTTCACTTCCTGATTTTTGCGCCGCTGAAAATAGCCCAGCCGGTAGAGCACTTTGGCAAAATAACGGTTGGTCAACTGATTGGCAGCATCGCTCAAAAAGGCATGCTCACTGGGATCGAATAACCCACCGTCGTATTCCGGTATCCCAAGTTCACTGTCTCCCTGGTCAATGGCAATGCACAAATCACGGAGAGCGATCCATAAATCGGTTCCCCTCGGATCCGGGAAGCCGTTTTTTAGCCAGTCTTTAGCTTTAGCTAACAACGCCTCTAAACTATTTTGGCGGTATTTCGGATTATTCATCGGCAGCAATAAGCGGGATTCGGCATAAAACATAAACAGCAGTCGGAATAGCAAATAGACCGAATTTTCGAAATAGACCTTTTTCTCTTCTTCGCTGAGCGGTTGTTTATCCTTTCCGGCATACGTCAAAAAGCCAAAAGAAATGTTTTCCAGAATCTCATCAATACTGTTCTTAATATGCTTCTCAATCTGCTCTGCTTCTTTTTCGGATTCTTCAATGTATTTTTCCAGTGGAGTCACATCGTATTCGTCGGGAATAAATAGATTAAGTGTGAACAACTGCCAGAAAACGCGATAATCTTCCTTTTGCGCATTAGTAAAATCTACCTCCAGATAATATTCATACGGCAGCGGGGTTAGCGTGCTGTACAGCCGCCACGCTTTGCCATTGGTTAGTATCCCCCATTCCAGTTTTTCTTTTTTCAGCAAATGAATCAGATCAAAGGCGGGAAATTTGCCATTAGAATGGGCATTCAAATCCTCCTGCGGCGAGACAAGATAAACGCAGCTAATTTTATGCTGCAATGGGAAAGCATCATACAAATAAGCATATTTAGCAAGTTTTGACTGACCGAAAAATTGGAATTGCTCGGCAGCGAATTGAAGTTGGGCAATCAAGCCGGTGATGAACGACGTTTCCAATTGCTGAATATCAGCGGGTATAGCCGCTATCAGAAAACTTTTGATGGTTTTACGGAATCCTTCAAAGCGTTCTTCATCGGAGATTTTTTGCTTTTTCAAATAGTCCAGAAATTGTGAGGCAAATAGGTATCTGTTATTGAGCATTTCGATTTCCCATTAAATAGACAACTTATTTTAAACAGGGTTCATAGGTAGGAGATCTCCCACCTATCGTGATCTTGAACGGGCAAAATGTGGGAAAATTCCATCGACATTTTCCATGTTTCAATATATCAATATGACAGAGCAGGGAATTCCCGCCATAAACTGTAGAGAACACCGATTCAACAGACTCAGATCTTTAGATGGTGCATTGTTAGTTGATATTACTTCAAACAGGTCTCATTTCCTGCCTTCCATCTGAATTGACCCCAGTTGCCAACTACTATGGTCATGTTATTGTGAGGGGCATAGGCAACGAGACAGTCTCATCATAAACGGTAGAATGAATCCCCCTTTTCTTTCCATTTTCAGATCATCTCCCCACAAAAAAACCTGCCCTTCGAAAGTCTCAGAAGCAGGTTTGATTCTGAATCATTGCACAGGGATCACTTCTCATTCGACGCGAAGGCTTCGATGACACCTGGCCCATTCTGAAATGTACTTTACTCACCTTCCCTGTATCTCAAAATCAATATAAAGATCCCGGGGATGCTGTCAAGTACTTTTTTGTCGAGAAAGTGTAGGCTGCTCAGTTAGATTTGCCTGTTGACAGCTCTCGTTTCTCGTTTTATTTTCCAGACAATTATGGTGGGGAGAGAAGATATTGCTAAGAGAATTAAGAAGGTATGAGAAAATCTGGTGTCCAAATAGTGTCCAGAGCCCACCAAAATAGACCAAACTAAATAAAACTTGCCGAAAACAGGCTGAAATAGTATCTTACTGTCAAAACAATCGCTTAGATCGTTTCTTTCAGGTTTTCAACAATTTACGAAAACCGCCTGAAACGCCCCGATGGAGCGTCTCTGAAAAACCCGGTTCATTTTTTGGAAAACAAAATGGTGAAAAAGGGAGTGTTGCGATGTTAAATAGAAAAGGCTCGGCCAAAGCGAATACATATAGCTGTCCCTTCACCCCGGAGCCGATAAGGATAGATGGCTTCCTGGAAGAACCTGCCTGGCGAAATGCTAAGCTACTGGACTTCTTTATCCCCGTAACGTTTGAAAAACCTATAAGTAAAACCGAGGCGAGGCTTCTGTGGGATAAAGATTACCTTTACGCCGGCTTTAAGGCCTATGATAGGGATATCTGGGGTTACTATACCGAGAGGGACGAGCGTACTTGTGATGAGGATGTCCTGGAGGTCTTCCTCAAGACAGAACCCGGAGAAGAACCCTACTACAACTTCGAGATCAATGCCCTGGGCACTGTCTTCGATGCTTTCAACATCAGGAGGGGAGGCGCAGGCGGTGACCACAGGTGGAGCAAGTGGAACTGCGAGGGCCTTGAGGTTGGCATACATATCGAGGGAACTCTGAACAACTGGGAGGATGAGGATGAATACTGGCAGATGGAAGTGGCTATCCCTTTTGCGGATCTGCCCGGTTTGAAGGGCAGGGTTCCGCAGTCGGGGGATGAATGGCTTTTCCATTTGTCCCGCTACGATTATTCTATATATCTTCCCGAGGGTGTGGAGTTATCCTCCTGTGCCCGCCTATCCCAGGTTAACTTCCATCTCTATGAAGACTGGCTCACCCTGAGGTTCGAAGGATAGACTACATATTCCAGATAACGGAGGTGTAAGATGGGGAAGAAGATACGTCTTGCCCTTGTCCGTTGTGACACGCACGGGTATTATTTCGGGGCCATGCTGGCAGCGTGCGACCCGTTGCTACTGCAGAGGAACGACTACGTCGTTCACCACTACTTCAGCGATATATACGACCCGAAGCACCTGACTATGCCGAGGGTTCACGGATTCGATCTGGTGAAGGTCTACGATTACAAACGGGAAAAAGCTGAAGATTTCGCAGAGACTTTTCTGAACAGGCCGTGGGTCTGCGACACTGTTGAGGAGATGACCGAGGGGATCGACGCGGCCTTTATATGTGATTGCGACGGTGGTGGGGGGGATCATCTGGAACTCGCCACACCCTTTCTGAGAAAAGGTATCCCGACCTTTGTCGACAAACCTTTTGCCTCAGCCTTGAAGGATGCAAAAGCCATAATCCGACTGGCTGAGAAGAACAATGTGCCACTACTCAATTCCTCTATCCTGAGCGTAGTTCCTGCCGTAGACCAGTTCAAAAATAGGATCAACGAAATTGTTAGGGCATATTGGCCCGTTCCCTCTTCGCTCCCTTCTGCAGGGAGCATCCTGGGTGTGGTGAAAGGTGTTGGAGGTGCCTTTTCCCAGGAACTCAAAGGTAAGGCGATTGCTGGTGGGTTGGAAGAGCGACTGGCCTATATCATCCATGGTGTCGCACTTGGGATAAACCTTTTCGGAAAAGGTGTGGAATGGGTGGAGTGCATGGGCACCCTTCCCTTAGAATATCTGCATATGCATCTTAAGAGCGGAGTTGAAATCTTAGTAGTAAATACCTCTACGGATTTCTTCCCGGAATCGTGTTCCTTCTATGCCGCAGCATATAGTAAATTTGGTGCGGTTCACTCTCAGCCTATAGGTGACCCTGAGTTCATCGGGGGTGGTGCGAAGATCCTGCGCCTCTTCAGGAAAATGGCTCAGACCGGAAAACCTCCCGTCCCCTATGAGGATATACTGGAACATATCGCCGTTGTGGAAGCGGGGCAGTTGGCACAGAAGAAAGGCGGGCGGATCTACCTTGAGGATGTAATCGGAAGGTGATGGAAAGTGAACATGAATTATTCCTATCCCAACTATGAAATTGATCTCACAGATGAGATGCTTGACGGTTGTTGTGATATAGGTGTGAGGTTATTGAAGGAAGTTGGCCTGAGAGTCAATCACGAAAAGATCCTTGACGCCATAAGGGGAAAGGAAGGGGCGCGGATAGAGGGTAAGAGGATCTATTTCGATGAAGCCCTGGTGAGGAGGAATATAGAGAGATTTGTTACTAAGCAAAAGAGGAGCCTGAAGGAGAGAGAAGAAGTGCCAGGTCCCCCTCATTCAGTTGACCTGTGGGAAGCAGGTTTGAGTCCGAAGGGAGGAGCGGAAAGATCAGGGAAGGAGTGGACGATCAGAGGGGGAGGTTTCTCTATGGCGGTGATCGACATAGAAACCGATGAGGTGAGGCCGGCAAGCTGCCAAGATTTGAGGGACTTGATCCGGTTGGTTGACTCCTACGGTATCGAGGGCAATTATCCGGTTATACCTCAGGACATATCCCCCATTATGCAGGCTATCGCTGTTTTCAAAATAGCCTGGGAAAGCAGCGATAAAATTAGATGCCTTGATTACATGGATAAAAGACAGACAAGGTATATCTACGAAATGCATAAAGTTATGGAAAAGCCTTTCACCTTATTTCTGACTGTTCAAAGTCCTATGACCATAAGTGAAAGCGATCTGGATATCTTTCTTGATTTCTATTCGGATTGGAAAAGGCACAGGGATATTGAATTTGCAGTCCTCGACTATCCTATGCTGGGCATAAGTAAACCTATCACGATAACCGGAAGTATCGCCCAATATATCGCTGAAGGGTTCGGGGTATATACCTTGCTAAACCTTTTTGACCCAGAGATAGAAGTGCCGGTGGCGATACCCGGGGGGATTCCCACCGATTTGAGAAATGTCTGCTGGGCCTGGGGTCACCCCCGACAGCATCTGTTTGCCTTTTTGAACTCTCGAATCCTTCCCAGACTCTGTAAATACGAGGTTCCCGGTTACATACGAGATGGGACCTTGTTAGAAACAAGTTCCTGCGCGGTAGATGAACAAGCGGCTCTGGAAAAAATGGGGGTAGCGATGGTGGCGGCACTCCAGGGGGCGAGGAACTTCGGTGGCCTCGGCAATTTATGTGTTGACGACCTTTTTAGCGGAGTGCAGTTTGTAATAGATGTAGAGATAGTGAACTACGTCAGGGATGCCGTGGAGTCGTTCGACCCCCACCCGGATATCGTAAGTATGGATGGTATATATGAGATGCTGAGGGATATCAGTCTGGGGAAGGATTATTTCCTTTCCCATATGGATACCGTCACCAAGTTTAGAAATATCTTGCCGTCATCGGATCTGCTTCGTCGGGAGAAACTCAGGTCCTGGCTCGGTCACAGGGAAACGCTGAAAGACAGGGCAAGGGAGGAGTGCCTGCAGAGGATAAAAAATCAGAGGCAATTCTCTCTGCCTCCCGAGAAGCAGAAAGCTTTAGACGAGATATATAGGAGAGCGGAAGAGGAACTCATGGATTAAGGGGACAGAACATGGATGGACTGGAACGGATGGAGTCTCTCGGTGGAAAAAAATTTGAACTGCATATCGGTCGCCAGGGTGGGATGGAGGTCGCAATCGGAGGAGAATCCTATTTCCTTGAATCCTCATTCTCTTTCCCGGGGGAAGCGATAGGTACGAACTACCTTTCGGAGGAGAGAATCGGCGATGATCCCGGCTGGACTCCGGTGTTGAAGAGGATATCTCCCACTCAGGTGGAGATATCCGCCAGCGGGGCTTACTATCACCTGTGTCGAACTATCTCGCTGGAGAGGCATCGCATCTCGGTCTCCGATGACATTACCAGCCATGCCCGGGAGGATATTGGGATAATCGTACGCAACAGGATTTCCACGCCCGGAACACCGCGTCCGGCCCTGCTGGGGGGAACACCTCGATCGGAGTTGAGGATGACGGCGGAAAACCCTACCATGCTCATCTCGCAGGACAGGAGCCAGGTGGGGCTTCTCGCCGAGGACACCGTCTCCCGGCTTCAGTTTCAGGCGCAAGCCCATCGCAATGGAGCGGAGTTCTCCCTCAACCGTATGGCCATAAGGTCCGGTGGATCGAGAGTTATGCGCTGGGCGATATACCCCGACCGGACCATCGATTACTTCGCTTTTATCAATCGGATCCGTTCGGACTGGAAGGTAAATTTTACGGTTTCCGGACCCCTCGATGGCATCGGTGCAGCCAATTACAAACTCCTTAAAGATAGCGAGAGACTGAAGGCGTATCTGGGGCGGAAAAAGATGAGGATTGCCAGGCTTACTCCATGGCTGGACTATACGAATTTCAACTCCCTTACCGGAAAACCGGTGGACAGGAAGGAATATAAGGAGCTGATGGCAGGTGCAATTGCTGCCCTCAAAACCGTTGATCCCGATATCAAATGCATCGGATCTATGGAGGGGAACCTTGTCTCACTACCGCTTGATGCTCAAAAAACACTCTACGAGGCACTTCCGCCTGAACTGCGGGAGCAGGATATCCGTCCATTTACCGACCGGCAGATGGAGCTTATTAGCGATCTCAAACTGCGCTGGCAGGATTGCCTCCTCACCACATCCGATGGCCGCTACGTCTACGAAGTGTACTACCCTGCAAAAACTTTCCCCATGATGGCTATCGCCGTTTACGCTGCTCCGGGGAACGATCAGATGGAATACTGGTTGGATCAGGCGCGTTTCATGATCGAGGAAGTGGGAATGGATGGAGTCTATATAGATCAGTTCAGCTTAGCCTTCAATGACCTTCAGAGATACAGTTACGATCGCTGGGATGGGCTCACTGTGGACATTGATCCGGCCACTGGCAAGATAACCCGCCGCTATACCGATGGCGCGTTCGTCGGTGTCGGAGCGCGGAAGGCCTTTATCGAATATGTCCTCTCACGGGGCGGGGTTGTAGTTGCCAACACCCATTGCGCGGCCGAGGAACTGCAGCGTTATCCCATCTTCCGATTTATGGAGACAGAATGGGCATTTGACCCCCTCGAATTCGATCTGGGTGAAGAGCCTCCTCTGTGTGAATACATCTGCAAAGGTCAACTGGACAGCCCGATAGCCTTTGGCTATAGACCGGATAGGTTGGGAGAAGAGGGACTGCAAAACTATACCGAGATAATCATGAGGTCAGCCATCACTTACCTGCGGCACGGCCTGCTCTACTACCACTATGGAACTGAGATACCGGAAAATGGACCGGGAAGTGGTGAATACCATCCGATCAATCATATGTTCCCTCTCACTCCGGTGGAATTGCATGAGGGCTGGATTTTAGGAAAAGAGCGCATGGTCTCCTGTATTTCCGTCGAAACCATGTGGGAAGGAGGGGACAGGCCGTCCGTTCACATCTTTGACCTGACCGGTAGGGAAAAAGATCCGAAAGGCCAGTATCAGATCAAGGGAGGAAAGGGCGAATGGCATGTGGAACTCAAGCTCGACGACTGGCGGGAGATCGCCGTGGTGGAGACGGAGGAGATGTAAAGGGAGAGAATAGACAGACGGGGTGATAAAATGATCGCGCGAGAAAAGATCCGTACCGGAGTCATCCGCTGTGACCTTCACGCTATATATTATGCGAACCTGATCCAGGAGCACGATCCCTATATACTCAGGGAACCTGAGTTCGGAAGGGGCGGATATTTCTACTTTTATACTTATTACAACAGAACTAGGGAGATTGCTATACCGGGGGTCTCCGGTTTCGAGGTCACTAAACTGTGGGATGAAGATCGGAAGTTCACAGAAAACATGTCGAAGATCTACTGCGGAAAACCTGAAATCTGCGATACCTTTGAGGAGGTTTCCGACGATGTGGACCTGGTTTTCATCGCCGATTGTAACGGCGACGGCTCAGACCATCTCAAGCTGGCTGCACCGGGTCTGAAGAAGGGGATACCCACCTTTGTGGACAAGCCTTTCGCCTACGAAGTCAAAGATGCGAGGGCCATAGTTGAGCTGGCGAAGGAGCACGATACCCCGGTGATGTCACTCTCGATACTGAGGGCTGTACCCCATGCGGCCCTTTTCCGGAGCCGGTTCAAAGAGATTGGCGGGCCGGAATTCGGGATCATCAAGGGTGGAGGGAACGCTATGGCAGGGCATATCCATGCCATCAGCTTCGCTCAGCATCTCTTCGGTGCTGGCGTGGAGTCGGTGGAGTGTATGGGCGAGACCCCTTTGGCCTACGTGCACCTCGACTATGGTGGAAAACCGGGCCGGCCGAAGGCGGGAGTTGTGCTCAACTGCGCTTCCGGCGGCACCCCCCATTGTGCCATGTATGCCAGTGCTTATAGCAGCCAGGGTGCCGTGCATTCCCCGGCCATCGGTGACTTTGAGTTTCCCTACGGTGTGGTGGAGATCCTGAAAATGATAAGGAGGATGGTGCGAACCCGTGAGGTGCAGGCTCCCTACGAAGAGATGATCGAATGCATCGCCATCGCCACCGCTGCAAGACTGGCACAGGAAGAGAAACGGCGGGTTTATCTGGAGGAAGTCTGAAAAGCAGGTTGGGAAATGGCCGGGATTCAGGGAAACCTTCCAGGAGAGCATGAAAATAGGAGGAATAGAGATGGATCAGGATAGAGAGGCGGAGGAATTAATCAGAGCGGCTGAGAAGCATGTATGGACGAGCCTGTCGGATTACGGCGATATAGAGAAAGAGCCCAAAATATTCGTTAAGGGGGAGGGGTGTTATCTGATCGATGTGAATGGGAAACGATATCTGGACACCTTCGCATCCCTTCTCACTACCATATGCGGACATCACAGGCCTGAGGTAGCCCAGGCTGTACAGCAGCAGATGGAGCAGTTGGAATTTTTCCCGAATTATCATGACTGTTGCACCGTCCCTGTCATCAAATTGGCCGAAAAGCTTGCACAGATTGCGCCGGGAAACCTTTCCGTCTCCTATTTCGTCAACGACGGCTCGGAGGCCTGTGAGTCGGCAATAAAGATGGCCAAACAGTATTTCTGGCAGCGAGGGGAGCGATCAAGGTATAAAATTGTCGGCCGGAGGTATTCGTACCACGGGGCAACTCTGGGAGCCTTATCGGCCACCGGGTTGCCCGATTTCGCAGAACCGTTTCACCCTCTGGTTCCCGGGTTTATCCACGCGATGTCCACCTGGTGCTACCACTGTGAGCTCGATCTGGAGCCCTCCTCCTGTGGACTTGTCTGTCTGAAGAACATGGAGCAGATCATACTTGGGGAGAAACCCGAGACCGTTGCCGCTGTCATAATCGACCCTATCCCCGGTTCGAACATCGGTTACCCGGTCCCGCCCGACGGCTATCTGCAGGGACTGAGGAAGCTTTGTGACAGGTATGGCATTTTCCTCATATTTGATGAGATTCAGGTCGGTTTCGGCAAGACTGGAAAGCTCTTCGCCTGTGAGAACTGGGATGTGGTGCCCGATTTCCTGTGTCTGGCTAAGGGGTTTAGCGGGGGGTATCTGCCGATGGGTGCGGTCATCACAAAACCCGATATAGCCAACGAATTCCGGAGGAAGGACAAGGACTTGCGGCATGGCTTTACCTTCAGCGGTCATCCGACGGTCGCTGCCGCTGTCCTGGCAAATATCGGGATCATCGAGCGGGAAAACCTCGTACAGAGGGCCGCGACTACAGGGAAATATTTGAAGGAAAAACTGGAGGAGTTCTATAAATTCCCCATAGTTGGCGATGTCCGGGGGATGGGGATGATACTGGCCATAGAGCTTGTGGCTGATAGGAAGTCCAAAACCCCTCTCGATCCGAAACTCGGTGTTGGGACCTGGATAAGGGACTACTGCTGGGAACACGGGATGATCCTGCGTAACAACGGTGATATTCTGGTTATCGCCCCGGCGTTCACCATTTCGAGGGATGATGTTGACAAGATGCTGCGTTTGATGGAGCAGGCCATCTCTGAGGCTGTCAGGCACTTTGAACTTTGAATGAGTATAAGATCAGGAAAGTGGAAACTGCTATGCAGAAAAGGAAGTCCATGTTCTCTCCCGCAGTGTGCGTGTTAGCCGCAATTCTGCTCATCCCGTCCTTGCTCCCCGCTTAAAGTTATCTGGAGTTGGAAAGCCAGGTTGTTAAACACACGCTGCCAAACGGACTGCGTGTTTTGATTCTGGAACGACACGATGCACCGGTTGTATCCTTCGTCACCCATGCGGATGTTGGCGCGGTCGATAGGGTGAGATGACCACAGTCGCAAACAGGAGAAGGTTCAAAGCAGGGATAAGGTCTGCGATGTTTGATATGATAGGGCGATCCCTTGAAGTTTTTAATAATATTTATGGTGAATTTAGCCCCTAACGGAAGTTATATATTTTTTGCCCCCCCTTGACCAACAGCTATGGTAGGTGTAAATTTAAGTAAAGTAGTACTGAAATGTAAGTGACTAATGGTTGGGAAATGCCATTGGTCCGAGGCATGAGCCGTGCCGATTAGAAAGACAGGGGTGGGGAAGTATGAAGCGAGGGGTAAACACAGGAATAGCTATGTCAACCAAATAGGAGGTGTCCCATGGCTAGAGTAGCACGAGAGATGGTGGAAAGAAGCGGCGTCAAAGTTGATAAGTTGGTGGAACTGCTGGTCAAGAATGCAGCGGCGGAGCTCACCACTTACTATTACTATACCATTCTTCGGTGTAACTTGATTGGACTTGATGGGGAGACGATCAAGGAGATAGCTGAGGTCGCCCGTATCGAAGACCGGAACCACTTTGAGGCCCTTGTACCCCGGATCTATGAACTTGGTGGGGAATTGCCTCGGGATATGAAGGATTTCCATGACATTTCTGCCTGTCCACCGGCATACCTGCCCGAGGACCTGACAGATGTCAACGCCATATTGAAAGTGCTGGTTGAGGCTGAAAGGTGTGCGGTCCGTGGTTACACGCAGATCTGTAATATGGCGGCTGGTAAGGATCATCGCACCTACGATTTGTCTCTGGCGATCCTGAATGAAGAGATCGAGCATGAGTCCTGGTTCTCTGAGTTCCTGGGCGAGGGTCCGTCCGGACACTTCATGCGTAGAGGTGAGACCTCTCCCTTCGTGTCCAAATTTCTGAAGTAATCGTAAGGGCTAAAGGTAAACCCCTTATTAGTCCCTGGGGTTTACCTTTAGCCTCAGTAGATGGTAGCGGAGACTCGTATGAGGGAATTCACAGAGGAGGAGCTTTCGAAGTGCGATGGTCAGAATAATGGGTCGGCTTTTGTAGCCTATAAGGGCCTGGTGTATGATGTGTCCGAAAGCTTCCTCTGGCGGGGTGGTGAGCATCAGGTGCTACACCGGGCCGGGAAGGATCTCACTGATGACCTTAAGGATGCACCACACGGTCCTGACATGCTTGAGAAATTTCCCGTGGTTGGAACGCTCCAAAAGGATGAATAGAGAGCTCTACAAATGAGGCTTCTGACAACGACCAAAAGGTAGGATCGGAATTCACGCATGGTGTTTTCTCTGCAAACCCTCGAAGTAATTATCGAGGGCTTGTTTTTATGGTGAGAAGCTTCCGGATGGCCTTAGTGTAGGAGGAATTGCGATATACTCAAACTCATGAATCTGATGCATATCCTCGCCAATTTCATGGGAAGTTATGAAGTCTAGGATTTGGAGAGAAGAAATGGCAGGAAGTGGAAAACGGGCTTAGGGCGGAGTTCGCCTCAATAGCGGGAAATCGAAGGGGAGATAGAGATTTTCGTTGATTTACAGAGGAAAATGTGTTAATTTCTGGACAAAGAAATTCGAAGATGACAATGGAAGTTGCCATTTTCGGATTTTGCTTTTGGTGCTTGACTAAATCCTAAAAGACAAGGAGGAATACCATAATTAATACTGGACACCTTATATGGATAGTATTTGCTGCATTAGTAGGCTTTGCTACCTCGTTAATCTTTGGAGATTTACTTACCCTGCCGGTGGATTTGTATTACTTAATCTACTTTGGTATAATCACGGTTTTCTTCACCATCTATATTAGGAAAACACAGTTGAACCCGAAGGAATGGTTTTCCAAAAGACTGGTTTGGGGAATCGTACTCGGATTGATCTTTTCAGCCGTGATGATGCAAAACGTTCTGTCAAGGCCTGAAACTGAAAAACTCACCGGAGCTTATTTGATCTGGTCAGTCTTTTGGAGAGGACTGGTCTATGGAGCGATTGATGGCCTGCTTCTGTCAGTATTTCCATGGATTGTCACATGGAGGGCCTTTGATGTTGAAACGAAGCCATTAGGCAAAAAGATAGCATTTGGTTTTCTGGCATTGGTTTTCGTTCTTGCAGTTACTAGCGCTTATCATTTGGGCTACTCGGATTTCCGATCAAAGAAAGTAGTCCTGGCAAATATTGGGAATACGATTATATCCGTTCCGACTCTAGTATCAGCAAACCCGGTCGGCTCGCCGATAGTTCATGCAGCAATGCACATTACATCTGTTATACATTCTCCCCAAAGCGAGCTTTTTTTACCTCCCCACCGATGCGACACCTGCCAAATCCTCGACAACCGAGATCAATGAGAGTCGAAGGAGTAAGTATTGGATAACATACTTGAGCATGATAACACTCATGGTCATCAGCATGGTACTGATGGTCACACCCACGGCATCGTAGATCCATCTATTTATAGCACGCAAAGAGGGATCTGGGCTATTAAGTGGTCATTTCTCGGACTGCTTGTCACTGCTGTGTTTCAGGTTGTTATTGTCTTGCTTTCGGGAAGTGTGGCGCTTTTCGCTGACACAATTCACAATTTCGGCGATGCCGCTACAGCCATCCCGCTATGGATCGCTTTCAGGTTGGCCCGGTTGAAGCCCAGCGGTCGGTTCACCTATGGCTACGGCCGTGTGGAGGATCTGGCAGGTGTGGCAATTGTGTTTACCATACTTTTCAGTGCAATCGTCGCTGGCTACGAATCTGTGAATCGACTTTTCCATCCCCGCGATTTAGACTACCTCTGGGCAGTTGTAGCTGCCTCATTGATTGGCTTTGTTGGAAATGAGGCTGTGGCCGTCTTTCGTATCAGGGTTGGTAAAGAGATTGGCAGTGCCGCTCTCATCGCTGACGGCTATCACGCCCGCGTGGATGGCTTGACCAGTTTAGCTGTACTCTTCGGAGCTATGGGAGTATGGTTGGGATATCCCTTGGCAGACCCTATTGTGGGGCTTTTGATTACCGCTGCGATATTTCGAATCGTGTGGGACTCCAGCAAGGCTGTTTTCACACGAATGCTTGACGGAGTCGACCCTGAAGTGGTCGAAGAAATCAGACACGCAGTAAGCCACATACAAGGGATTCAAGATATCGCGGAGATACGAGTGAGATGGCTGGGTCATCGACTTCATGCGGAATTAAATGTAGCAGTAGATGCGGAACTTTCTGTTGAAAAGGGACACGAAATCGCCAAGGAAGTGCGACATCAGCTCCTTCACCACCTACGATATCTTTCCAATGCCACAATCCACGTTGATCCTGTGAACGCATCGGGTGAAAAACATCATACCATCACTGAGCATGTACATGGTGATTTGCCTCCACACTCACATTAGATCTCAATGTGACGGTCGCTTAAAAGACATCGCGTTGAGCTGCAAATCTAGGGTTCCTAGACCTAATACCACTTTTTTGCCATCTCCGGTTCATGAAGAGTAGGTGCGGTTGAATTTTGTTTATTGAGCTTTCAGCATTAGGTTATCGGCAATCAGCCAAAAAACTGAAAGCTGATTGCTGGGCGCTTATATCGATTAGTGTCATTTTTAGCTAAAAAGTAAATATATGAGATGAACTATATAAGGAGTAGTTGATCGGCCGTTTAGCCCTGTTTTACCCCGCTATCCCCGTCAGAGAGGGCATATTTCGGCCCCCAAATTGCTTTCCTAAATAAAGCTTGACATATTTCCTCACTTTTTTATATTATCCTATAGTCTCAGGGAAGGTTATTATACTCTCTATCCAATACGGGCCATCACTTGGGAAGGCTTTCATGTAAGCAGAGGAAGGCCTGTATTCTGTTTTAGTAAACCCTGCCAGTGAAAGCTGGATAGGGTTTTTTGTTTTCAGGAGAAATGCTCCGGGGAAGTAATTTGAGGAGGTAGGCTTGCCCGAGGTTCTCCTTGATAAAGGGAGGGGACAAATGAATCGGAAAGAGCTTGGCTTAGTGCTGGTACTGGCTGTGATCGCCGGGTTGATAGGTGGAGAGCTATCCAGATTATTTTTCCAACGCGAAAGTTTCGTAGAGGCTCAAGAATTCCGCCTTGTGGATAAGGAGGGCAAGGCTTGTGCCAGGCTGGTTTTGTTCGAGGAAAAGTTCCCCGGCCTATTTTTCTATGATCAGACCGGTAAACCCCGTGCCTTGCTTAGCTTGTCGGAGAACTGGGGACCGGAACTGATCCTAAAGGGTGATATGAACATGATAAGGCTTGGCATATCTGGCGGGAATCCCCTCCTGCTCCTCTGTGATCAGTCCAATCTTACACACGCTAATATTAGTTTGAGCAAAAACCAGGCAAGGCTGTCCCTCGGAGTGGAGACGATTTCGCCCAATATTGAGCTTGCCGTAGGTGAAGAGGGGAATGCCCACATATCCCTGCATGAGCGAGGTCGCTGCGAGCGGATTCGGCTCGGCTCTGAGGACGGATCACTGGGCCTGTACCTCTCTGGTCAGGAACCTCACGTATGCCTCTGTGATCAACACAATACTCCTCGCGCCTCCCTATGCTTGCTGAAAAACGGAAGACCTAACCTGAGATGCTTTGTCACGAAGAACGATTTTATAGACTGGCCATAAAGAAGGATTCGCCATCGAATGAAATCTTTGTTACTTATTGTTATTAAATAATTTAATCTATGTAAGCTGATGTCTCTACGATCCTGTAGTTTCGACAACTTGCTGGTATTGATAGATCAGGGCGAGACCTTAGCATGACTGAGCTTTTAGTATCGATCGGTACAGTTTTTAGCTAAAAAGCAAATACATGGAATGGACTATGTAAGGGATAATTCCACCGTTTAGCCCTGTTTTCTCCATCCCTGTCAGAGAGTCGGTTCCTCGATCTTTCCTATGAAAAGGATTGTCTGCGACTGGCTTTCTCTTATCGCAAATACAAAAGGTCGATCGACCCTCATATCTATAGAGCTGGGGGCAGATCTAAACGCCATTTCCACGGAAGTGGCTGCTGCAGCTTCAGTGCCTTCTTCATTCACATCTACAAATGTCTTATGCTTGACTTCGTCAATATATACGCCACGGATTCTATACATTTTGGTGAAGTCAGCTCGATCGGGGTCGAAGGCAATTTCCATCCCGAGTGCCTTCAGAACATCATTTAAAGTCAATCCATATTCAAGTTTAAACTTCGGCATATGAAGGGTTACCGACACCTTGTCAAAACGACCGATCCATCCGTTCCAGTTATCAGGGCTGAACTCCGTAGTTAGCCAATCTACAGTCCTGTGTGATTTTGGGACGAGAACGGTCATGCTAAATTTACCATCCCCGTAGGGCAAGTCTATGGCCCGGAAATCATCGGTTTCAAAATATTGAAAGTCGCCTTGCTGTATCATCATCCTGCACGTTGTTTTTGAGCCATCGGATCTTGTAAACTGATCGTCAGCGGTCAGCTCCCTGTCAAATTCGTACGTCCAGGTGCCCTTGAAATAGATTGCATTTATGAGAAACATCACAGTATTCCAATCAATAGCATCTGGATCTACGATTTCTTCGATCTTCCCGTTGGTATTTTCATTAACCCAACCATTCATTACCGCACTTGAAGCGTCAGGATCGCTGAAATCCAATCCGCTCACTTCCGCATCGAAATACGTTTTACATAGACCGAGGAACTCCTCCTCAAAAGACCAGTCGTGGCGGTACCAGATGGAATTCGCGATCTGGAACTTCACTTTCGGATCGAGTCCGGTTAGTAGTTCTATCAAACTTTTGTAGCAGTTATTTATCTCGTCAATCGTCAGGCCAGAAAGTTCGAGAGTTGTTTCCATAGCTTCTTTAGTGCTTCCATCGGCACCGTTGTAAGTCATTCCCAGCGCCATCGAGACACTCAACGGAGAGACAAAGATATTCTTGCCTTTTTCTTCTTGGATTGTGGTTTCCTTAAAGAGTTTGATGCCAAATCTGTTGTCTGATTGGACCAAACGTTTCTGAGCCACGCTTAGCTCAAGCGGGATCGCAGGTGAGACGGGATCTTCTGTGCATCCCAAAAATGCGGCACAGATACAAAGGATGGGGATAAAACTCAGCTTCTCAAGCATAAATGTCCACCTCCTCAGAAGGCATAAGATCCTGGACTGCAAATTTTACATCTGCTTTCAGAATTATAGACGTTGAGTTCCGGCGTTTTGATACAATGTGTTTCATCATTCCGAGGGAAAAAGACCCAGAGGTAATATAGAATAAAATACGAGCAAGCAAAAGCTTGACAAATCGTTCGGTTGTATGTATACTGCAACACCAAAAATAAAGGACTGAAAGGAGGCAGGTTGCTGTGACGACCGAAACGCTTACATTCGGTGAATTTCTGAAACGGAAAAGGAGGTATGTTCCCCGATTACGGATGGTATGACATTCATCAATGGTATGTGTACTACGGGAGAGAAAGCCAGTTATTCCATGTGGTGAGGGTCACAAAAAACTCATAACAGCATAAGGAGATGAGATATGGCACAAGGTGCTCCCAAAACGACAGTTCCTTTCACGTATGTGATCGACTATGAGCAATATCTGAACGAACCGGATGAATTCATTGAAAAGTTAGCTCAGGCACCTCCTCACCTGCTGCATGTGTCACACGATGCCCCCTTCAACAACACCTGGGGACCATTTTACCAGCCCGGATCATTTCAGAATACCCCGATCCGCCTATCTCCAGAGAAGATGCAGGGGCGCATCTCCCTTATCAGGGACTATGTGGATCGTCTGCACAAGGCGGGAGTGGATATCTTTGTACCCTACATCTGCAATCAGACCCTGGCTGGGAACCTTGAGAAGCGCACCGGTATCTGGGAGTTCTACGATCGCTGGGAAGAATACAGCGAGTTCGATTTCGGGGAGAGACCGGAGGTCGACCCGGTCGAATGGATGGCCCGGGAGCGTAACGGAAGGATTCACTACAACTACGAGAAGCGGCACAGTTATTTTGCACGATGGGATCAGCATCGCTATGCGCCGTGCATGAACAATCCCTACTACAACCGCTATCAGAAGGGAATCGTCTTAAATATTGCAAAGGTAGGATATGACGGTGTCTTTGTGGATAATAATATCCTGAGTTGCTACTGCCAGTACTGCCAGGAGAGGTTCCGAACGTATCTGGAACGTAAGTATTCAAGGGAGGAGATCCGGGAACGATTTGGTACTGAGGATACCTCACAGATCCAGTTGGGCTACCGCGGGAACAGGATCGAGTGGGTCAAGGATGATCCGGAGTTCCTGGTTTTCCTGAGGGAAACCCAAACGGCGGAAGAGCTGGAGCGTCGGTTCGGGACATCGAATCTCGATGAAGCGCTGATAGAGGATGCGGGGAATGGGTGGCTGTCGAGATGTGCTGGGGTTTACCAGCATTATCTCGAGATGCGCTATCCTTCGGAGGCTATAGAGGAGAAGTTCGGATCGCCGGACATCTCCCTCTGGGGTATCCGGAGTCCGGAGGAGCGGGCACTGTGGGCGGAGACCAAAAGGTTCTGGGCGGACAGTGTGAACGAGAACCTCGGGATGATCAAAGAGGCAGGCGCTTCGGTCCGGGGGGATTTTGCGGTTGTGCCGAACTGGGGAGCGATGCAGAGCATCGAAGGAAACGAGTTCCGTGAGGAGCATGGGAAGGATGTGAAGGAATGGGTTCCGAGCACCGACTGTATGATGTATGAGGAGGATAGAGGTCCCGGAAGGATCGCACGGGGTATTTACCTCGATTACATACTGCCGCGCAAGTTCGCCTTTGCCAACGGAATGGTATCCGGCAACGTCTGTAACGGTACTTATAGCGGTGAAGCGAACTCCAACGAGCTGGCCTACGCGGAAGCGGCCGCAGGTGGTGGAGGGTGTTTCATCCAGGTAGGTCCCGTCCTCTCAGAGATTCGGGGTAAGTATAACCAGCTTTATAAAGAACATCGCAACCTCTTCGAGGATTATACAAGTTACGCCGATGTCGCGCTGGCACACATATACGAGCAGATTCATATGGAGAATCTGGAGCATATCCGACAGGTATATAAACTTACACGCTACCTCTTGGATCAACACATCCTCTTTGACTATCTGGTAGATGGGGATTTGACATTGGAGCGGCTCTCGGGGTATCGAGCCTTAATCCTTCCAGAAGTACAATATATGAGCGACAAAGAAGTCCAGGCTGTTGAGGACTTCGCCCGTGGAGGAGGAACGGTTATCCTGACGGGCGATACAGGACGGTACGATCAGAACGGCAAGAAGCGTCCGGATGGAGGGTTTGATGGGCTCCTGACGCAGAATGCGAAGGATGAAGGTGGTATTACTATAGCAAATCCCGGTGGGTGGCTCGTGCACGGACAGGATCTATCCCGTCTGCTTCCGGAGGACCGATTGGCCTGCGACGAACTACTGGGTTTTTACAAGGGAGATCTGGTGGATCAGGTTGATGTCTCGGGTCCCAAGGGATATTATGTGATGGCGCAGATCGACAGGAAGCTCCGGGTGGACCGATATCTGCAGGGTGGGAGGATGTTCGAATACCTGAAGCGGAGTCTGGGATACGATCCTGGTGTAGCCGATCCGTTTGAAGGTGCCGGTGTCCGGTTCAGTGCATACAAGCGGCAGGAAGGTACTTTGGGGAAATTGGTTCTGCACGTTGTGAACTATAACCTTCCGCTTCCCGAGGGTGAGCCCATTGTGCCGGTCAGAGAGCTGAAATTGCGGCTCAGAGTTCCGGACGGCTGGAAGATCGAGGGTGTGCAGTTGCTGGAACCGGGCATTAAACCTGAGACTCTGAAGTTCAATGTAGCCGGTGGCACATTGGAACTTGCACTCCCGGAGATTCGATTCCATAAAATCATTGATGTGTCAGCGGCTGTACGCTAAAGGTAATCTCATAGTGTCATTCTCAGCCCCAAAACAGCAATCACAGTAGATTCACTGCATAGCCGAGGCGTGAACGTCAGTGACATTACGCTCGGTGGCGATAGCAGTTACCATGCCTGGCTTAGTGATCCGGGCGGCAATCGGATTGAACTTCACTGTTATACTGTTGAAAGCAGGCAGGAGGTTCACCTGAATCGCAAGATGTGACCTCTGAGACCCTTGTTTCTACTGGCATATCCTCGGCGATCTCAGCTAACGGCTCTGGGATCGTAATGTCGATCTCATTGATCTCGCCAACAGCATCAATCTCGATACTGTTGGCGAGATCATTTCTCTCTTGTCGTTGCTCCGAAATGATGCTTCGAAAGCCCGGAAGACCTCTGAGGGCAAGGGGTTTTCCGTATTGCAATGGTATCTGCAGAGGATGTGCCCTCTGCTCAAGGGGAATAGGATACACTTCCGAGAAATCCAAACGCATCTAAGTCGAACTTACCCGGCATCTGTGCTGTCGAGAGGGTTAAGGGTACCTCTGTTTCTTTCCCCATCGAGTAAAAACCTGAGATGTCTATAGATATACCTCCAACGCTGTAACCCACGCCTCCGAGGAGGTTGAACCTATCCACATCTATGTTCCCGAGAGATAAGGTTTCCTTTGGGGAAGCTGCCCAATCGTATGCTGTCCCGAACCTCATGATCAATCTTTCGCTTAACCCATACTCACAGCCCAGCTTTACATAGTAACTATTTGTGAAATCGAGTCTGTTCTCCTCCTTGACATCACCTATCGGAGCTGGATAGTACAATGTTTTCTCTATTGCATCCAACCGGGACCACTCGAGATAGTCGAACTCAAATCCGAGGGTGAGGTTCGATCGCATTCTCCAGGCTAATCCTGAGGCAAGTGTGCTGCCGAGCTCAAATCTGGATTCCGAGTCATGTTCGGTGCCATCCACCTCGGTCTCTCCCGATGTCAATACATCCGCAGGACCGCGGAATGCCAGACCGAGAGAAAAATCTTCGGTTAACCTGTAAAGTATTCCGAGACTTCCGGAGAAGGCCAAGTCGCTTTCTGAGGAATCGACAGATTGGCCTTGACCTTGGGGCACAATAGGATTAAAAATTTCCTCTTTTTTCATCATATAGTAGCCGTTCAGATTCACTCCCAAAGATAGCGAGGGATTTATCCTGTATGCTATAGTTGGACTGAAGGCCAAGGAACCCATATACCCCTTCAGGTCTATACCCACCTCCGAGCGGCTCCACTCGGCTCCTCCCCCTGCAAACGGCGTGTAGATGCCCATTCCCAAGGCAAGGTTCTCACCTATTCTCTGATAAGCGAAAAACTCAGGTAGGCTTGCGCTTACACTACTTTCGGACTTCCGCCCGTTAGGTGAGGTATAGGAGTGCTTGGGAAGGTAGAGTTTCCCACCCAAGAGGATCTCTGTTGAAGGCTCACATAGCGGGAGACCTGCCGGGTTGTGAAAGACCGCCGATGCATCATCGGCTACAGCCACGAAGGCTGAACCCATGCCGATGGCCCTCGCACCGATTAGGGAATTATCCCATCCACCAGCCTGGGCTATTGACAATAGAAGGAAAAAAATGGTCACAGAACACGTTACCTTAAGCTTCATACGCCACCTCCCTTGTGAAACATCTTCAGTACATCTTGTCTGTATTGTTAAATGTGCTTCCCTGCTCATAGTCCCTCCGACAGGGAGAGTTTGAGCTTTGGAGGACACAGGCTTACAATAATATTTCTTCTCAGATACGTCAAGCTAAAAGTGTAAGAGAGTAGCTATCTGTATGGATTTATCCACTGAGTCTCTCAAGGTCTATCGTTCTGGTCGGTACCGGGGTCTGAGTCGCAATGGAACAGAAACTCGGCTTAAGCATCTTTCCGAAAGATGTTTATCATGGTAAAGGCAAGAAGGATGCTGCTGACGAGTTCGATTTGAATATTTTTGTGAAGATGAGTATTTCTCACTTGATTTTTTCTCTCGGCCATAGTATAGTCGTCCCCTGATAAAATAGGCAGTTCCTGATTTTGAATGGCTTATACCTTCAGACTTTCCAACTTTCATTTCGGAAGGAGTGGACATGCAATTTGCCATGCAGTTATCAATCTCGGATTTCTCACAGGGTTGGGGCAAATCAGAGCGGACCTGGGGTGAGCCAGGAGTAAAGAGCCTCATTGACAGTGTGTACGATACAGGTATAAGGACCCTGTTCTGGCGGACTACCTGTAGTGGGCCGCTCAATTACCCCAGCAAGGTCAAATTTGCAGATGCCTATTTCAGCGAGCAGCTTGGAGAGGCTATGGCGGTCGATTTTAGAAATTGGGATTCTCTGAGAATAGCTGTGGACTATGCACATCATAAGGGTATGGCTATCTGGGCTTGGTATGACCAGACAGACAGCCACGGGGGATGTGGCGGAGCGAGTAAACATAACCAGTTTATCCTCCAGCATCCGGATCTGACCCGAAAGCCACGCCGTGGTGGATTACCCAGTGAAGTCGAGGTTCAGGAGCACAGGGATCCGAATTGCCCTTTGATTGGCAGAGGTACTCAGGGTAGCCTTTCCTACAAAGAGGTACAGGATTTCCGATTATCAATCATCCGTGAAAATGTCGAATATGGTATGGACGGTATCTACATCGTAGGTGGCGGCAGCATAGGCTACGAAGAGCCTGTTGTGGAGACATTTATGAAGAAATACGATCTTGATCCCAATGAGCTTCCTGAAGATGACAGCCGCTGGGCATCTCATCAGGGGGAAGTCCTGACAGGCTATCTCAGAAGGGTAAGGGATGTTCTTGAAAGCTCTGGCAGAAGAATTGAGCTGGTTTTCGAATCGCGTGGACCCAGGAAGAGCCTCCCCGGGCTCTGCCCATATGTGGCCAGTCAGGTTAAGACCCTCATTAACGGGAAAGTGCTTGATTACCTGTCTGTCTGGGTATGCGAGGATGTACTTACAATCAAAAAGCTTCTGGGTGGAGATCCATCCCATATAATACGGCGCTTTGAGCTTTCGAGCGATGCCGAGAAATGGTGGTTATTCGAAGGTGCCAGTGCGATGAAGGATCTGGGCATCTCGATTTTCAGTGTGGACGAGGCCACCAATGTCGAGCCAGATCACTGGGAATTGATAGCAGAAATGGTGGATAGATACGGAGATTGATATCATCTATTTTCGTTGTTTTAAGTGATTCTTTCGAAGTTTTCGTTGATTTACAGAGGAAAGAGTGTTAATGTTAGGGCAAAGGAAACGGAGCAGGCAGTATCGGATGTATAACCCTATTATGGAGGTAAACCATGAAGAACATCATTGCATGCAGACCTGGATGCTATGATCTTCCACTACCCGAGGCAATGGCTGCATTGAAGGGGATAGGAATAGACAATGTCGAACTCAATGCTCCCAATGACAATGATTATGACAGGCTCGCGGGCCTGGCGGCCGATGCAGGGATGAAGATATCATCGCTTGGTGCGTCCTTGAATGTGGACCATCCCGAGCAGATCGCCGCTCTCGAACGGATCATTGAGGGCGCGGCACACATCGGAACCCGAATCATCTTTCTGGCTGCGGGTGTGGAGAAATCGACCTACGAGGAGGGCCTCGAGGTACTCAAGGAGCTCGCCGAAAAAGCGCGTCAGGCCCGTGTGGTCCTGTCGGTCGAGACACACGTTCCGTTCGGCCATAATGGTGACGTAGCCCGGAGAACGGTGGAGACAGTCAACTCCAAAGGACTGGGCCACAATTTCGATACTGCCAACATCTACTATTACAACCCGAAGGGCATCGATGCGGTTGAGGAGTTGAAGAAGATACTGCCTCACGTGACAAGCGTACATCTGAAGGAATCCGCCAAGGGCGAACCAAAAAGCTCCGACTTCCCCATTCTCGGAGAAGGAGTAGTCGATTTCCCCGAGGTGTTCAGACTTCTGGGGAACCGGGGATTCACGGGTCCATACACGCTGGAACTCGAAGGCCCGCTGGTTTCTGGCCTCCCGGTCCAAGAGCGAACAGAAAAGGTCAAGGCCTGCCTCGACTACCTGAGACAAATCGGCGCGATGGATTAAGTGGCATTCGATAGTATATGCAGATTCTTTTATGGGTTCCAGAAGGCTGAGGGACTTGGCAAAAAAGGAGATCGTGTGTCTGCGAGAATTCTTCATCGGGGATCGCTGATAGTCCTGGTGATGGTGGCGGCAGCGTGTTGGGGCTGTCGCCAGATGGATACACGCGATGAGAGAAGCGCGGACATGCCGGAAGCTTACGGGGCACCGCTGTATGGTGCTCCGGAGGCAGATAGCCTCGGACCCGTGGGTGGAGGAGTTGGCTACACGGAAATGGTGACCGAATATGATTTCCTCGTCACGAACGTGCAGGAGTTACGTGATGCCCTGCGGGTCTCCCGTTCCGGACAGGTGGTCTACATCGCCGATGATTCTGAGATCGATATGACTGTGTGGGTTAGAGCATGCCGGGAACATATAATCATTCCTGCCGGTGTGATTCTGGCAAGTGGTCGGGGACAGGACACGCCAGACGGCCCCAGTCTGGGCGGCCTTATATACAGCGATGAGTTCGATACGTTCCCACTGATCGCCACAGGGGGAGCGAACGTGCGGATCACAGGTTTGCGCCTGCGTGGTCCTGATCAGAAATTCAGAGGGACAGAGCTTATAGAGGGCCTCAACGCGCATCCGGAACTCACGTCGGATGGGAAGGGATACTACAGTTTTCCGGTCAGTCAGGGCGTCAGAGTGGCGCACCCGGGACTCGTGATCGACAACTGTGAGTTGTGGGGATGGGGCCATGCGGCGATAGCTCCCGGACGGAATGCCGGTGGCACACATATTCACCATAACCACATCCGCCATTGCCAGCGTGCGGGCCTCGGCTACGGTATTTGCATAGACGGTAGTGATGCCCTGATCGAGGCAAACCTGTTCGATTACACCCGCCATGCCGTAGCTGCGACGGGCATACCTGGCACGGGGTACGAAGCGCGGAACAACGTCCACGGGGAACACTCTGTAGGACATACATTCGACATGCACGGGAGTGCGGAGAACGGCATCGAGGTCGATGGCCGCAGCATCGGCGGTGAATGGATCAGGATTCATCACAACACCTTGAAGGCCAGAGACGCCGGAGTTGGCATCAGAGGCATCCCGAGATCAGACTGTGAAATTCACCACAACTGGTTCTTCAGTGAGAACAAGCCCGAGTCCGTCAGGCTTTCCGGCAACGCTCTGGACAACCCCGATGCGCTGGGCATGCACGACAATATATGGGGCCCCGACCGGGTCCGATGGACATATACAGGGGCCCCGCGGTAGTAAAGGGCTGATTTAGAGTTGGTCACAAATCCTGACTGTAGATGCGCCGGGTGTAGAACAGGGATATGGAATTCCCGAACTCAGGTGTGGAATATGAACTCGCGAGAGAGAATGCTTTCAGCAATAAGTTACGGACAGCCCGATAGGGTGCCTCTGTACTTTGCCACATTTGGTCGTATTCAACTGCCGGGGTACCTGAGCAGCGGGGAGGTCGATTGGAGAGTCAGGCTGGGTTTGGACACCATGTTGGATGTGAGCGCTCCATGGGGTATGCATCCGGGAGTGCGCATCCGTTCCTGGCGGGAGGAACCCTCCGCTGGCGAGCCCTATCCACTTCTATATAAGGAATATGAGACACCGGCAGGTGTGTTGAGGCAGGTGGTGCGCAAAGCCGATGACTACCTGGGCGAGGGTTGGCCGAGGCAAGAGGACGAAGTTCAGCTTTTCTCTGATTTTAATGTGCCCAGGTATAAGGAACCTGCTGTAAGCGTCCCGGATGATCTGCCGAAGTTGAGATATCTGTTGCGTGAGCCTACCGGTGAGCAGTTGTCCGAGTTTCGGAAGGTGATGGCGCGCGCGAAAGAGCTTTCAAGATCACAGGGGATAATTCTTGCCGGATGGGGTGTATGTGGCAGTGATGCAGCGATATGGCTCTGTGGCGTAGAGAATGCAGTTCTGGCAGCTATAGACAGTCCGGATTTCTTCGAAGAGCTTCTGGAGATTATCCACGTCTGGGATAAGAGGAGATGCGAGCTGCTCCTGGAGGAGGGTGTAGATCTATTGGTGCGCCGGGGATGGTATGACACGACGGATATCTGGTCACCTGCTCTCTATAACCGTTTTATTGCACCTCGACTGAAAGAGCTGGTGGACATGACTCATCAGGCGGACACATATTTTGGCTATACCATGAGTACCGGCATTATGCCATTGCTCGATATATTTAAGGAAATCGGGATCGATGTGCTCTATCACGTAGATCCTGTCCAGGGGGCAGCAGATCTGAAAGTCGTGAAGCAGAAGCTTGGCGGGCAGATAGCGGTGCTTGGGGGCATGAATTCAGCAGTGACCTTGGGACGTGGTAGCCGCGATGAGATCCGTAACGCAGTATACCAGGCCGTTGAGATCCTGGCTCCCGGAGGAGGGTTTATCCTTTCACCGGTCGATTGCCTGTTTCCCGATACTCCTTGGGAAAGTATAGAGACAGTGATTGAGGCATGGCGAGAGATATGTGAGTACGAATAGCCTTTGCTTCTGCCCGAAACACATTGGTATCTAAATTCCTGCCAGATTATCGCAGTAAGATCATCTCCTTTGTTATCTCCCCCACACCGTCATCAGTTTTCAGGCGACAGAAATAGATGCCGCTCGATACGGGAACGCTCGAACTATCCTTTCCATCCCGCTTCACATGATGGATACCGGGGGCATATTCTCCCCCTATTAGCTCACGCACGAGCTGACCGAGAACATTATAAGTGGCGATCTTCAAGTGTAATCTCTTTCTGATTTCAGAGTTCACGCTATGACTTAACTATTGAAACGATGTATTAAATCACACATTTCCCTCGGTAATCCATCCTTGTAAATACTGCTGTCTATATTCGAAAAGAAAAAGTGCTTGACAGCATACTTCAGGATTTTTATATTAATTTTGTTATGTAGAAAGTTATTGTGATATATTTCCAAAGGACCAAGGTCCCTTATAGCTTCAAACCAATTGAGAGGTGATTGGTCCTGTCATGCTGATTTAGAATAACCCCGCTTGTGAAAATCACAGCGGGGTTTTGTGCTTTCAGGGCAACATCATTAGAGCCTTGAAAAAGGTGAGTTTAGAAGCTTTGAAGGATAAAGACTTGGCAGATTTGAATTATGTTGTGGTAAGTGCAATGATGAAATAGTCAGCTATGCAGTGTGACAGTGTAAGGTGCCGGGCGTTATGTAAGTTTGAGAAGAATTGGCTTAGGATGAGGAAAGAAATATTTCAATTCATTGGCGTTCTTCTATGGTTTTCTCTGTCAGTACTGGTGGGTGTTTATTGGAAAGGGAAAGGGAGAAGCTTCGTAACCGGATTCGGCTCTGGTGTTTTCCTCAGCCCGTTGATCGGCTACATTATTGGTCTTTGTATCAAGCCTGAGGAGAAAACATAAAAGATAGAGGTAGTGCATCCAATCCAGCTAAATCCCTTTAGTTCAAAGGGGGGTTTAAAATGAGATTTTCTGGAAGCTTTTGTCTGGTTGCTTTGGCTGTAATACTGACTTTCGGCTCAGTCTTTGCGGCTTTCAGGAGTGGTGTGCCTGTTCTGTTGAAACTTGAGGATGTGAGCGATCTCAACTATGCCTTTGATGGCAGTCCTCTGATTATTCCATTCACATTGAGTGGGACCGGTGCTACTGTTGTGTTGGCAGTATATCCTGGTGATGCTGTGTATGACAAGCCTCTGACAGAAAGAGATGACTTCAACCCGGATGATCCATGGTATGGATATGGAGTGGTATATGTTTCTTCAGGTGAGCGTTATGAAGAAGGATTTAATGTGATAAGTTGGGACGGTAAAGATCTGGGTGGGAATCCGGTTCCTGCAGGTAATTACAGCTATTTCCTCTATGCGGTGGATGAGGTTAGTCAGCCTACGA
>CAZTBA010000012.1:5203-32086 GCA_964611725.1 uncultured bacterium | reverse complement strand
TGACAACTTTAACCGTCTCTCCTACTTAACAACACTTAAAAGGGAGACTACCCCTTTTCTCCTCTGCATTATATTCAAAGCATAAGGTCAAACTCCTCAACTGGCCATAACCGGAAGAATCAGCTTCCTATTAGCATCGATCTCCTTGAAGTGATATCAAATCGATTCAACAGATCAAGAATAGTCTTTTGAACACATTTTGTCAAATGTTTTCTAAAAAAGTGCCTTGAAGGTTTTGCTATGCGTAATCGCACTCCTTTACGGGTTCGCCTCGCCGATTTCTTGTGATTTATGTTTGACATAAAACATTGTTTTTAAATGTACAATAAGCCAAATACTTCAATTCTTTGGAAGAATCTCATCCCCCCAGAATTTTCACCTTCCTGATTGTTAGATTCAAAAAACCGCCTGCTATTTGTGACTGGGTGAGAAATTTCTGTTTGACAAGCTTTACGGCAAGTTAGTATATTCCAGTTGAAACGATTTTAAATATATCAGGCAGGAAGTGGACAGATCTGTCTAAGAAGGCATTGCTTCGGGCATTGGCCGGAATTCCCTGTTTCCATATCGTAGCTCTACATTGAGTTCACAATAGATATTCGTAGCTTCTGTGATGGTTACTTCCCGGCAGTTGCACGGGTTTTTCTGTTCCTGCTCCTGATAATCGCAGGAGGCCTGAGGATGGTAAATCACTATAAGAGGAGGATAATGTGATGCGAAATGTCGTACTTTATAAGCGCGAAGGATACTATTCCCCATTTCCCATCCTGAGGCGTCTGCCGGATGGGCGACTGGCGGTAGCCCTTTTCAGCACCCCGTTTGCGGACCATTTTGGCTTTGGCGAATGGATTGTCCTTATCTCGGACGATGAAGGGGAAAGCTGGCGTCGCACTGAGGACGATCCGTCGGTGCCTTATACATGGCCGGGCAGGAATGTGCGGGAGCGTTATGACCGCTTCTGGGGTATAATGCCCAATGACACCTATCTTGCCGCAGGGACCATCGGTTATGAGATATGGGATGCAAACCGCAAAGAAGAAGCAGAGCGCCAGGGATTAACGGTCATTTCACATCCGAGCGGAGATACCGATCACATCGTAGTCTCGTGTCCCACGCTCTTTGTTCAGCGTTCTAGGGATCAAGGTAGGACCTGGCAAAGACAAGAATGGCGGGTGCCGGGGACGAGTCAGCTCTTTGCATTTCCCCGCTGGGTTTGCCTTGCTGACGGCACGGTTCTGATCCCGGTCTACGGAGGGGACAAAGAAGAACATGCCAGGAATTATGTCTTACGCCTGTCGGACAATGGGGAAACTATCAGATTGATCGTAATGACAAGCGATGTATCGGGGCTCATAGGTAGCGAGACAGCACTGCTGGAAGTAAGCCCGGGTCGGGTGCTGGCTATGACACGTCCGGACAGACTTCCCGGTGCAGACGGACGATTGATAGAGAGCTGGTCGGACGATGGGGGACGAACCTGGTCACACCCCCTTGTCACACCAATGTGGGGAAATCCTGCGGATCTCATCAAGCTTTCCGATGGAAGGATACTGTGCACTTACGGTTACAGACGTGATCCCATGGGTGCCCGTGCCTGCTTCAGTGAGGATGGTGGCAGGAGCTGGGATATAGAGAATGAAGTGGTCATCCGGGATGATGGTGGGACGATCTGTTCCCTCTGGTCACCTCCCCGTGCGGAGGGTGGAGCTGATGTGGGCTATCCGATGTCGGTGGAGCGGTCCGATGGACAGATTCTAACCGTTTACTATATCACACTTAGAGATGGTATAACCCATTCGGCTGCCACGGTGTGGAGTCCGTGAGGGGCCTCCGGAGGCATCTTCTCAGAATGTGTTGTGATGCAAAGGTTCGAGCGCTATTTTTAAGCGAAAGGGGTTTTTGAAATGGTCGATTTGCAGGGAAAATGTAGCCTATGGGAGCTCAGAACTATCTTCGAAGGTATAATGCATGACCTGGGGTATGCCAAATCGGAAGCTGACGGCAAGGGACTGGAAGGTGTTGAAATTGTCGAGTATAACATTCAGATAAAACCGGGTGAAGTCAATCAGGCTTTCCCTGCTCGCATAGGAGGGTATAATTACCTGCAGGTAAAACCGCAAAGCGAAGGAAAGGATCAAGATCAGGGGAAACGTTAATACCGGATCAATGCGAACGATGATTGTGGTTCAGTCCGCTCAGAGGGGCTTTTCCCTGCGGATGGCAGATAGGTACGAGGTTAGCATGGGATCTTGGTCCGGCACTACTTGAAGTATTAATATGTGACAAAGAGTGCCAATGATTACTCGGTATCTTCCGAAATTGAGCATAACTATCCCCAGCGCTAAGGCATTTAAGGGAGAGGAGGAAAGATGATACGATCAGAGGGTTGGAATACATGGTACTGCCACAGGATGGTGCATCTCCCGGAGGGCCTGGAGGTTAAGCTTGTTTTTCGTCAGGAAGATACCGGAACGTGTATAGAAGGGCTCACAACATTCACAGTACAGAACGTCAGGAAGGGCTATCTCCGCGGCCAAGGCATCCTCAACACCAAGTGGGATGAGCCTCCCCCGATGAAGCTGGGAGCACATGCTTCGGATGGCTCTTATTGTCGGCAGGAGTTCAACCTCGATGGGAAGAAGGTGTCGGTGGAGTATGCCAGCAGGGGAGATCAGCTTGTATGCAAGGTCTCTCCGGAAGGGGGCCTCTCCGATGCAAGGTTGTCCGTCGAGCTTTCACTTCTTCCAGATGAGGAGGAGCGATGGCTCAAGCGGGATAACACAGCGGTCATCCAAACCGCGTCAGGCGCATTCCTTGCGGTGGTATCGAGCGATGTTGGTGGGCTCACCAGCGTGTTGACCGTAGATGGTGAAAAGGGTGATGGCCCGGTCTCCTTTGATCTCGGATTGGGTGCGCCATTGTTCATCTTTTCTGATAGGATAGGGGATGAGGCAGAGGGGAAGGACAGGATCGATCTGAGTTTGAAATGGAGTGAGTGGGAGGATTTCCTCTCGACGAGGAGGAACCAGTATCAAAGCGAGAGGGTATCGGGGGACGGAATGTGGGGTGATTGTGTTGAGGCGATACCTGTAGTGATGAACTGGAATACCATATGGTCGTGGAAGCGAAGGAGGATCTACACCCCTTCGCCGATGAGGGTGGAGGACGATGGGATACTGGATGGTGTGATCTACGTCTGGGATACCTTTCTCGGCACGATCCTGGCGGGAGTTGAGGATGAGGAGTTGGCATACCAGAATATCTATGCAGTACTCGATACAGCAACGGAGCGGGGGCTCCTGCCGGGTATGCAAACGATCAAAGATCGGTCCCAGCCGCCTGTTGGATCGTATTGCGTGCTTAAGGTGTATGAAACTTTTCGGCGTGATGAGCTGCTGCACAGGGCATTCCCCGTATTGCTCCGGTGGCATGACTGGTGGTTTCAATACAGGGATGGCAACAGGGATGGATTGTTGGAATGGGGCACTAATCTGGAGCCTGACAGGTATGAGTATGACTATATCTTGCAGTGCTCGAAGTTTGAAAGTGGGTTGGATAATATCCCACTGTACGATGATGTAACGTTCAGCACCGAGACAGGGACGATGGAGCTGGTGGATGTGGGATTGAATTCGTTGTGGGCTTTGGACACGTGGGCCCTCTATCGGATGGCTCTGAGTTTGGGGAAAGTCGAGGAAGCGGAACGTCTGAAAGGGGAGTACGAAGGGATAAAGGAACGGATGAACGAGGTGTTGTGGTCGAAGGATGATGGTATCTATCTGAACCGTTACTGGGATGGCAGATTCTCCTACAGGTGTGCACCGACCCTCTTCTATCCGATGATAGCCGGGGTTTGTTCCCGGGAGCAGGCTCAAAGGATGGTTAAAGAGCATCTTCTGAACGAAAAGGAGTTCTGGGGGGATTATGTGATCCCCAGCATTTCGAGGGATGATCCTGCATTCAAAGAGCAACATTGGGTAAGGGGATTGATTTGGCCTCCCCTTAACTTTCTGGTTAGCGAAGGATTGAAGAGATATGGATTTTACGATATCGCTCATAAGTTCGCTGAGAAAAGCGTTGAGCTGTTCCGGAGGGACTGGCAGGAGAGGGGTCATGTTCACGAGAACTACCACGCCCTGCGCGGTACGGGATGTGATCCCGAGGCGTCTTCTCCTGAGGATTCCTCTCCGATGTATACATGGGGGGCGCTGTTGCCTTATCTGGGCCTTCAGGAACTGATCGATGTGGAACCGTGGGGAGGTATGCGGTTTGGAAATCTGGGAGGTGAAGATGCATCCGTCCGAAACATGCGAATAAGGGGAGCTAAATACTCTGTTAAGGCCGGAAGGAAGCTCGAGGTCCACAGGGATGGCCATACGATAATCGAAGCTGATGCTCCGGTAATCATCAGAGACTATGTGGCGGAGAAGGACAGTCTTTCATTTGTGGTGGAGTTGAAGTCAGAAACAAGCATAGTGCTGGGTGGCTTGCCGGGTGGGCATAAGGTGGAGGTGGATGTAGGCGGGGAAAAGTCCCGCAAGGAGACCGAAGCATCCGGCAGGCTGAGGCTTCCGGTCCTGAGTAGTTGTAGAGTCAATCTTACGTTTCAGGCATGTTGATTTGATCTTTTACTCGACTCTGGTTTCGAAGGAAGGAGAGATATTCGACCTGCTGTGCAGTTATCGATACCCGATTTTCTCCGGGGTTGAGCCAAAAGTGGTGGCAAAAGTGAAGGGGGTAAAAAATGGGAAGATTTAAGATCGCATGTCATTTGATCCAATGGCAGGAAGAGAGAGGAAACCCTGAAAAAGCATTAAAGGAGGTAGCAGACGCCGGTTATGAGGGCGTGGAAGGATTGGGTGCACGATCTCCTGAAGACTTTGTAAAGATCGGCGCAATAGCAGGAAAGCTTGGACTCCATATAATAAGTATGGGCGGTGGCAACATAGAAAATAGATTCAAGTTTAACCTTGCTCTGGGGAATAATTTCGCTGAGATACATGCCCTTGAAAAACAGGCTTTTGGGGGGTCTCCGGGAGGGGGAAATCCCATGAGTGGCAAACGCCTGAAAGAAGAGGATTATAAGAGAGCCGCCGAGTCGATAAAGGATCTCTGTGCTCTGGCAAAGTCGTATAATATAAAGCCTGTACATCATGCCCATCTTGGCACCATGATTGAGACAACAGAGGATGCGGAGCTTATGCTCAGATATGCTCCGGATCTCTATCTTTTATTTGACACAGGACACTTGACCGCTGCTAACTCTGATCCCATGGATATCTTGGAAAGCCATGGAGACAGGATAGCTCATGTCCATCTCAAGGATGTGAGGGCAAAAGATCCCGAGATCTGGAAGAGGGGAGAAGGAAGGTTCAGTCCTGAGCCATACGAAGAGGATATCTGGTTTGAGGAACTGGGGAGAGGTAACTTTGGATTGGATATAGCAAGAATCCTGAAAGGACTTGAAAATATCGGCTATGATGGTTGGATTTCCGTAGAGCAGGACCGTGTTACGGCGCATACACCTGAAGAGACAGCTAAGGTGAACAGAATGTACCTGAAGAGTCTGGGATATTAGAAACCGTTTCGGCAGGTGAGATCTAAACGGAGGGTAAGAAGAAACCAAAGCGTTTTTCATAGTCAGGGCAGGGTAGGGTATGCCCTGCCTCTACAGAAGAGAAAGGGGGGCGGAAAGTGATTCGGCATCTGATTATGAGCGGAGGCATAGCCCATGATTATGCCCTGACTTCACCAATATTGTCGGACATCCTTACCGAGGTCGACATTCAGTCGGAGATCCATGAGGAATTTGATGTTTTTGAAGACGGCAGTCTGCTGGAATTCGACATGCTTGCGCTGAACTGTGTGCGCTGGACCTGTGATCAGAACCCCAATTTGCGAGATGACTGGCATTTCGAGCTTTCGGCGACAGCAAGACGAAGCTTCCTGGATTTTCTCGCTCAAGGTAAAGGTCTAATTGCGCTCCATTCTGCCAGCCTCTGTTTTGATGACTGGCCGGAATACCGGAAGATCCTTGGCGCGTGGTGGGATTGGGGATATTCCTCACATTCTCCCCTTCAGGAGCACGTGATGCACGTGAGAATCAATGCTCATCCCGTTGTGGAGGGGATAGAGGATTTTGTTATCACGGACGAGTTGTATACGAATCCCAGAGTGACAGACTCAATCGATCCGCTGATCGAAGCCAAGTGGGAAGAAAAGACCCATCCCGTCTTGTGGCTTCGGGAATATGGGAATGCCCGGGTCTGCTACAATGCCCTCGGTCATGGAGTTGAGGCTTTTGAAAACCCGGTTTTCCAAATACTGCTTCAACGCTGTGCCGTCTGGGTATTAAACGGATTAGAATAGCATTGGGGAAGGCCGTGCCACTTCTTGATAAGACCCATGAGCTTCACTGAAACTCGCGACGGGAGGAGACAATGAGTTCTCAGAAGGCAGATTTTCGAATCACCCTGAAGGCGACACCGAGACAGTATGACTGGGTGGATGTACCTGTGGTTGTCGACCTGAATCTTGGGGATCTGGCAGCAGCGGCAGGCCAGCCCCGGGATAGCATCGACAGGGGCAGCATACGCGTCAAAGATTCGGATGGAAGGGAAGTTCCTTTCAGACTCGATTCCTCCCTTCGTGCCAAATTGCGTATTCGGGAGGCAGGGATAGATTCCGCTGAAAGGTGCGAGGTCTCATGGGTGAAAACTGATAAGGGACAGAAGGATTATACGGTCACCTTCAGCACCCTTGGGGAGACTCCTCTGGATCTTCCGGAGGATATACCTCTTGTGGGTTGCGGTGACAGTATCACCGTTGGCAGGCGCGGCACAATAGGCCAGTTTATGGCTTTGGGTACCAGGGTCATTTGGCCTGCTTCCAAAGGGGAGCGCCCTGGGATCCTGACACATGTCATGGGGTTTGATGGAGGCCTTTTCTGGGCACCTCCTGCGGGGGGGAGTGAAAGTGGTAGACTCTGTTTTGGAAAGCACATCCGTCTTCAGACTACCAACGGACTTATTGTGGGATCGAGTATTGCACCGGATGGAGAAGCTGTCGTTTTTGAAATTTCCGTTAATACCCTTGGTTTCAGGAAACTTTTAGGTGGAGCCGCTCTTCCCTGTCTTGGTGATTCTGAACCTATTATGTTAGGTGATGCTCCTTTGTCGACCGGGCGAAGACCAACCTCTGGTGCCAGGGGCTACGAGATGGGTTACGGGGATCTGCACGACGACTGGCCTTCAGATATTGATATGCCGGGACGAATAACAGCCGCTGCTTTTGTGGACTGGGACGGTGATGGGGTTCAGGATCTTATGGTCGCTTTGAAAACACACGGAAAACTCTATAATCCCAAGTGGCTTGAGGACAGGGAGGAAGTGGAGGAGTTGGGTTTTGAGATCTATTATGCCCGTCACAATCTTATGGATGGGCCCTGGCAGGGAGGAGATACCTCCGGATGGATTTACTTTTTCAGGAATGTCGGCACCAACGAGTCACCGAGGTTTGAACGGGGTGAAAAACTGAAAGTTGAAGGAGTTCCTTTGGATTCGACGGGGATCACGACGGTGATCCCTGTCGATTGGGACGGCGATGGTGACTGGGATTTAGTGATCAGTACAGATGTCAGTTTTGAACTTCTCTACATAGAGAACACTGGCAACTCCGGGGCTCCAGAGATTGCCGCTCCTGTGCCGATACGTGACCGGAGCGGCAGATCGATTTTTATACCAAATTTTATTACACGTTGTGCCATAGGTGATCTTGACGCTGACGGGGTTCCCGATATCGTGATCGGTCGCTACGATGGGGAAATAGTGGTCTGCCGCCATGTTGAAATCGGATCTGATGGGCCTATCTGCGATCCTCCTGAACCTTTGGATCTTATAGGATCGGAGGAGATTATGGTCGGTGGCTTTGCCACCCCGACCGCATGCGACTGGGACGGAGATGGTGATATAGACATTGTTACCGGGGGTTCGTTTGGGATTTACCACTACATTGTCAACGATGGCACCAGAAGGGAGCCCCTTTTCCGACAGAAAGAGCAACTGAAGGCAGAAGGTGCTCCGATTGTAATAAGTCCTGGAAGGGGAGGATACTGCCAGGGTCCTCAGGCACGCCTGTGGGGATATATTACACCGGTTTTCGTGGACTGGGATGGCGATGGTCTGGTAGACATCGTCTCCAGCGATAGTCTGGGGAAACACCGATTTTTCCGAAATATCGGGAGTGCTACGCAACCGCAGTTGGCTAAGGATGTGCGGTTTACCTCTGAAGGGAAAGAGCTGAATACGGTCGCACGGTCTCGTCCTGCTCCGATCGATTGGGATAATGATGGAGAGCTTGAATACGTAGCCATTGACCGTGATGCGGAGCTTGCAGTGTATCGCAAAATACCGGGTGGAAAGCCATGGGAAATGGGTCGAGGTGAAAAGATACTCAGAGCTGACGGATCGCCCTTCCGGTTGAATGCCCGCATGAAGCTTCTTTTCTGCGACTGGGACGGGGACGGAGATCTGGATTTTCTGTGTGGGGTTGGCCCTGGCGCACTTGTGTGGTGGGAGAACGTTGGCACCCGAGAGGATCCGATCTTTGCCGCAGGCCCTCCTGTTGAGCTGTTCAGAGGTGTTGCTGACCACTCATGCAGCCCTGAGGCGGTTGACTGGAATGGGGATGGTCATTTGGATATCATTGCCGGTTCGGATAACGGTCGTATCTACTATTTCCACCGTGCCTATATAGAGGATGATCTTCCAAGGCTTGCCTTGCTGTCTGTGGAAGTTATGCAGGAAGATGGTAACTGGTATCCGGTTGCGAGCGCGAGCGGATGGAACCCGAGAGGCTCTGTGGTTGCGGTTTTCGATCCGCTTCCTTCCGGACCACCTCATCAGGCGTGGAGTATGACAGGGTGGGGGGGGTGATTTCCCTTATACCAGCTTGTATTTCATGAAGTAAGATATTCTTTAGGGAGTACCAAGAGGCGGCATAGCCCTCCGATTTTTATGCTCCCGAATTCATTATTTCGTTTTGTGGCAGATATATAGATTCATAAACCACCGCTGTTTGTGTGTAATATTTTCGTAGTTTCTCCAACAATCCAGCCATTATTATTGTCAATAAAAAATAAATCGTGGAAATTACCATGAATACCTTCTTGCTCTATCCAGGTATTACCACCGTCATTCGTATATAAAACAGTGCCATAATATCCTACAACCCAACCAGTATTCGCATCCAAAAATTGCACTGCATTTAGAGGTATACCTATATCGGGTTCATAATCTCGCTGATGATGCCAATTTATTCCGCCATCGTCTGTATGTAAAATAGTATTGTAATGACCCACTGCCCAGCCGTTATTAGAATCTGCAAAGTATACAGCCAATAAGTCCCAATAAATCCCAGAATTTTGTGATGACCAAGTGTTACCACCATCAGAAGTATGGAAAATTTCACCACCAGCACAAACAATCCAACCTAAATTTTCATCAACGAAATAGATATCACTCACTCCTTCATATTGGATGTCTACTTCTTGAGTTTTCCAATTTTCTCCACCGTCTTGAGTGACAAATACACTATCCATAACCACAAAACCAGATCCAACCACCCAACCTCTCAATTCATTAACAAAGAAAACGGAGAGAAAATCTTGGAATTCATTTCCAGTTAGTTGTACTTCCCAATTTCTCCCTCCATCTGATGTTTTTAAAATAGTAGCATTCCATCCACTGACAGCCCATCCAGTATTTGAATTAACAAAGTATACATCTAAAAGAGGAACAGATGAAACATATTGAACATCCCATTTGTCGCCTCCATCAGTCGTATGCAGTATAACACCTTGTTGGTTCCAGTAGTCCGCATCTGGAGACCGAAAATCGTCTCCAGGACGGTAATCTTCTAAAACTTGAGACAAAAAGCCAACTGCCCAACCTTCATTTTGGTCCACAAAATGAATACCTTTCAAAACCGCACCAACACCTGAGTATTGCCATTGCCAGGGCTTATCAAAATGTTCTTTATATGGCTCAAATGTGATGTTTTCTTCACAACCTATAAATGATAAGGTCAAAATGAAGTAAACTATACAGCTTAATTTCATTTCTATATCCTTTTGATTAAAAATACATTCTTATTTTCGCAGATGTGATGATTCCAGAAGGATCAACCACAAAATTCGAAGGTTTTTGTGAAATAGAATATGGATACTCATGCACAATAGTTTTTAAAGAAAATTGATAGCCAAGATCAAATCGTGCTGAAACCATGCTAACCTGATACATACAGAAGCTAGCGCCAACCAAAATAATTGGGAAAAGATGTTTTCCCCCTCGCTCGCCTAATCGGCCCAATCCACCGTATAGATCATTCCAAGATGCCTGATATCGATACCGATTTATCAAGAGTCTGAATCCTGTAAATGTCGAGAAACCCAATGTACCCTTATCCATCAACCAGTAGTTTATTTTGCTTGAAATAATCCCCGAGTTATCTTTAATTTCAAGTGTGTGGTTAGGGTGAAGGAAAAGACCAACAGCTTCTTCATGACGAGAACTGTCAAATCCCAATTCAAAATCTATAAAGATGTCTGGATTTAAATCAAATGAATATTCAATTGTCCACCACATTCTCTTAAGTGTATCTTCTCCAATAAAATTATGTCTGTTAATATGATAACCTATCCCAACGCCAAATCTGTACTTTTTGGGTTTGAAATAAAACTCAGAAGAATGAATCCATTCCTTTTCTAAATTTTCTACCATAGAGATCATAATATTAGCTGATTCTACTTCAATAAGGCGTATATTTAAATTGTAGAGATTACCCAATTCTGAAACGCTACCAAGGACGATTATATCTGCTCCTGAAAGCCTCCCGGCTCTTACAGCTTCATCTTCATCTATTAGACCTGTTTGACCAAGAGCGATTTCTTCCAATATTTTGTTTATCCTTTTTCTTTCAACTATCCGGAATTTCCCCGATTCACTGAGTTTTGTGGTAAGTAATTCAGATACAGCAAAACCAATATTATGCTCTACTCTATCTATTGTTTTATCATCAAAATCCAGTACCGCAATGCTATTTCTGTGTTTCGAATCCTCTAGTTTTTCAAACACGATTACAATTCTATCAACTATATTGTTCACTTTTTTGTCAATATCATTAGTAGAATTTTGTGTAGCTGTAGCGACATTGGCATACCCAAATAAAGCAAGTATTATAAAACAAATACATACCATATTAGATCTCCTTGACCTAAGTAATTAGGCTGGGGTTGTGTCCGTAAATTGGTGTAAAAATGATTAAAAGGTAATAAGCCATCGCTTTCCTGATGGAGAGAGATTATATTTGAGTTGTCAACAACAGAACTCTCAAACTCAGAAGGAGCGATGACCCAGAGAAATAATACATCATCGTGCTCGATTTCGCAAGAGGAATTGATCAACGATCCGGATTTTCTAAGAGAGATAGTCCAGGGGGGTTGTCAGGTAGTTTTGGATTCAGAGCTTGGCAATTTTCTACAGGTGAAACCATATGAGCGAAGTGTTCCTGATGAGACTCAGGTTCCCGCTTTAAAATGCTAGGATCTCTGTCTCACGAAAAACTTTTTACACACAACTGGGGCCTGCCCCATGAATCTTCTATCAATAAGAGCTATGCCCTAACGCACTTCATACCCAAATACTTCGCAAAAATACTGTACAACAAGGTTGCCTGCTTTATCGAGGTCTAAATCGCAACCTAATATCTTTTTAAGCGATATTGTTCCTTTGTCCTTAATTCCGCAAGGAATGATCCACTTGAAGTGATCGAGATTGGTATTAACATTAAAAGCAAAACCGTGCATAGTAACATATCTTTTCACTGCAATTCCAATGGCCGTTATTTTTTCAGTGCCGATCCAGACCCCTCTATGCTTGGGATCCCTTCCGGATTTAATACCGTATTCCTTCTCTAATAGTCTAATGAAAACTTCTTCGATATTTCTCACGAAATTTCTTATGTGTTTATTATGGTTCTTGAGATCAATAATTGTATATCCTACGATTTGACCTGGTCCGTGATATGTTGTCTCTCCTCCGCGGCCTATTTCGTATATTTTCACCGCAGAGCTCTTCAGCGATTCCTCGGAAATAAGAATATCGGAATATTTCGCCCGCTTTCCCATTGTTATTACGGGCGGATGTTCAACTAAAAGAAGGGTGTCGCCTATTTCATTGTTCTGCCTTTTTTGAAGCAAATCCAATTGAATGTCTAACGCTTTCTGATATTCAATTCTTCCAATATGCAGTACACTCAATTCCATCATTTGATTCCAACTGTTAACATGCAGCTTCCGTGCTAATGGAACCTTCTTCACTTACGCACGAGACGTCGGACCTCCCGGACAATCCTGTCAACTTCAGGAACGTAGACACGCTCCAAAATTGAGCAACAAGGCGCGGGGGTATCCGGAGCTGCGACCCGGGATATGGGAGCATCGAGGTAGTAGAAGGCGTCCTCGGCGAGGCGGGCGGCGATCTCAGCTCCCCATCCGCCAGTCAGGTTGTCTTCTTCAACAATCAGAACCCGGGTCGTTTTTTTCGCTGACTCTACAAGAGGTTCCATTTCCAGAGGGATGAGACAGCGCACGTCGATGACCTCAGCGTCGATCCCTGCTTGCGCAAGCTCGTCCGCTGCTGCGAGGGCGCGATGAACCATCAACATATTCGCCAGGATGGTAATATCCGTCCCTCTGCGTCTGACCGCCACAGTGCCCAGTGGGACTTCATAGTCTTCCTCAGGCACTTCAATGGCCAGGACCGCTGCCGTTTTCTGCTTGCTTCTGCCCTTCGCGCCGTAGAGCAGTTTGTGTTCCAAAAAGACGACCGGAGAGTTGTCCCGGATTGCCGCAAGCATTAATCCCTTGGCATCGTATGAATTCGATGGGCAGGCCACCTTGAGGCCGGGTGTATGCATAAACCAGGCGTCGCTGCATTGTCCGTGCTGTGCCCCTCTGGTCGTCGCACCGACGGGCAGCCGCAGAACCATCGGAACCGAGACCTGTCCGTTGCTCATGTAGTGCATTTTGGCGGCCTGGTTCACCACCTGGTCCATGCCGCAGAAGACAAAATCGCCATATTGCATCTCGGCGATGGGTCGCATGCCGGTCATCGCAGCGCCGACCGCCGCCCCGATGATCGCAATCTCCGAGATCGGCGTATCCATTACACGCTCGTGTCCGAACTCATCGGAGAGCCCGAGTGTGACTGTAAAGCCCCCACCAAATCCGCCGGACACACCTATATCCTCACCGATCAGGAAAACGGAGGAGTCATGCTGCATCGCGAGTCGCATCGCATCGCGCAGTGCCTCGGCCATCGTCATCGGACGGCTATTCATGTGTCCACCTCCCTCTGTGCGTAGACGTGCTCGAAACACTCTTCCGGCGCCGGATCGGGGCTGGAGCGAGCAAATTCGATGGCATCTTCGACCTCCGCCTGGCATTCGCGCTCGATGCACTCCAGGTCTTGCTCATTCTGCTCATACTCCGTGACAAGCAGTTCACGGCATCTGAGGATCGGATCGCGTTTATGCCAGTGCTGGACCTCTTCCTTGCTGCGGTATCCGCCCGGGTCTCCCCGTGAATGACCGGAGTATCTGTAGGTCTTGTACTCCAGCAAAGTAGGGCCTTCTCCCCGGCGGGCGCGATTCACCGCCTCTGCCGCAGACCGATGGACTGCGATCACATCCATTCCATCAACAGATAACCCGGGAATGCCGTAGGCCTCGGCTCGTTTCGAGACGTCCGATATCCGCATCGCGAGCGACACGTGTGTGGAAGCGGCGTAGAGGTTATTTTCACAGACGAAAATCGCCGGCGCATCTTTGATCGCTGCAAGGTTGATTCCCTCGTGAAAAGCCCCTGTGTTCGAGGCCCCGTCCCCGAAAAAGCTGACCGCAACCCGATCGAGTCCGCGTAGCTTGAATCCCAATGCAGCCCCGGTGGCGATAGGGATGTTGGCTCCGACAATCGCATTGGAAGGCATCGCACCGACGGACACATCCGTCAGGTGCATCTGTCCGCCTTTTCCGCCTGCACAGCCGGTCGCCTTGCCCCAGATCTCGGCTGCAATGGCACGCACCGAACCCCCTTTGGCAATCAGGTGACCCACAGGGCGGTGGGTACTGAAAATCAGATCATCAGTCCGCAGCACCGAACATACGCCCACCGCGACTGCTTCCTGACCCTGGTACTGGTGCAGTGTACCGGGCACCAGACCCTGTAAGAAAAGTTTGTAGAGGAGATCCTCGAACCGGCGAATCAGCACCATTCGCCGGAATATGTCGAGGAGGAACTCGCTCGGTGGTGTGATCTGTGATGTCATGTGTTGTCCCCCTCCGGAGTCTCGGGTGCAAGTCGTTTCGGATTTTCAAGCAACTCCTTGAACTCACCCAGGAACCGCGCAGCCGTCACCCCGTCCACGAGGCGGTGATCGGCCGATAGTGTTGCTGTCATAAGGTCTCTGGGCACGATCTGACCCTTCCAAACGGCGGGCTGTCGGCGTACCGCACCCAAAGCCAGGATTGCTGCCTCTGGGGGATTGATGACTGCAATGAAGCTGTCCACACCGAACATGCCGAGGTTCGAGATCGTGAAAGTGCTTCCGGTCAGCTCGACGTCCGACAGTGTGCCCGCGGTTGCCCGCTCCCGCAGGCGCCGGGTCGCTGCGGCCAGCATATGCAGGTTCTTCCGGTCGGCATTGCGGATTACAGGAACGATCATGCCATCTGGCAACGCAACCACCAGCCCGATGTGGATGTCGTCGAAGTAGAGGATCTCGTCTCCCTGAAAGCTGGCATTGAGCTGCGGTGTTTGCCGCAATGCGAGCACCGCTGCGCGTATGGCGATGTCGGTCAGAGAAGGGGAGACCCAGCCGTTTTTCTCGGCCAGAACAACAGCTTGCTTCCGAAATGTCTGGACGTCGGTCATGTCGATCACGGCTGTCACATAGAAATGTGGTGTCTCAGCCTTGCTGCGGAGCACGCGCTCCGCTATTGCCCTGCGCATAGGTGAGACAGGCTTGTGCCGGATATTACCTTCTTGACGATCCCGGGGCATAGCTTCCGGCGCAGAAACTGCCCGGGCCCGGGCAGCAGCCAGCACATCGCTCTTGTGTATCCGACCATCCCTGTCTGTGCCTTTCACCGATGAAAGATCTACCCCTAACTCCTGGGCGAGCCGCCGTGCCAGTGGTGAAGCCAGTACACGATCTAGTGGGACATCTTCAACAGGCTTACGTTCGACTTTCGGCTCCGTCGCTTCTTTCAGCTCCGGAGGTGAAACGTCACCCAGTGGCTCCTCCATCGAGTCTGCCATGATCGCAACGACCTCACCCACCGGAACTGTCTCTCCCTCGGGGACAAGAATTTCTCGAATATATCCGTCCCGAAAGGCTTCCACTTCCACGGACGCCTTGTCGGTTGCTACTATGAAGATCGGTGACTCGACCTTCACAAAGTCGCCGGGCTTTACCAGCCATTCCTCCAGAACCACATCATCATCCGTGGCACCAAGATCAGGAATAACAACTTCGGATATCACAGTGTCCTCCCTCACTTGCAGGGACTTGATCTTTATCAAGCCTTACCTGCGCTACCAAACAAGCGCATCAAATCTTCGACTACCTTCCGCAAAGCAATTCTTCCCGCGGCGAGCACGTCGCCATCCAGTCCGGAACCCACTACCTCGTAGGGGTTATAATCTTCGTCGACCTCCATAGTGGCAGAGCGCATAGCTTCAAAGTAGGACCGTTTGAGTACGCTTCCCACATTGATCTTCCGTATCCCAAGCCGGATCGCCTCCTTCAGGTCCGCCCGGCGTATGGAACTGGCTCCATGCAATACCAGTGGAACAGGGACTGCTTTTCTGAGTTCGGCCACCTTCGCCAAGTTCAGATACAGCTCGCTGTGCCCGTGGAGATGAGCCTGCCCAACGTTGATTGCAAGGGCATCGACGCCGGTACGCTCGACGAATGCGCTGGCCTGAACGGGATCAGTAAGGTGTAAATCATAGGGAGCCACCGGGAGCTCACCACCCATACCGGGCAAAGGCGTTAGCTCTCCCTCTACAGCTACCGAAAACCGATGTGCCTTTTTCACAACCTGACATACCCGATTTAATTGATCTTCAAAGCTGAGATCCTCGTCAGTAAACATCACCAATCCGAATCCCAGCCCGATCGCCTCCAATATCCAGTCAAAGTGTGGGGACTCGTTGAAGACCAGGCATGCAGGCACTGAAAGCTGTTGGCAGGCTTCAACACCCAGCGCTGCATACACGCTGAGGTGTTCTTTCACAATCCGTTCGGGATGCGCCAGATAGATGCCGCTGAATCCCAGGATGACCGGTGACCGGGTCGCATCGGCAGCATCGCCGATAGCCTGCAGGGACTCCAGGTTCCAGCTCTCAAAATAGCCGACAGCGTACCGGCCCCGCTCCGCTTCGGCCATCAGTTCCTTGAATGAAACGAGTGGAATTGTTCTCCTCCAGTGTTTTTCAGTGATTCGTTCAGCGCAGATCCCCTGAGATGCCCCGGCTACAAGCCTACATCACTCGGAAAATCGGAAGTTCAAGCCAGGGGGGACCCTTGTTCCAGGCCGAATTCCCGACACAACCGAGGCATGGATTTCTCGCTTTCCTGGTCTATCCTTGCCCTGCGCAGACGCAATGCATCTTTGCCCGCCGCCACAGTGCAACTTGTTCTACCTGTTCGAACCAGCGTGCCGGGAGATGCGTCGTCTGCCCTGCGGACCACCTCAGCGTCCATGAAAAAGATACGCCGGCCTGCGACATCATGGAAGCACTGTCCCGGCGAGGTTTGAATCCAGCATCGCAGTTGCCCGGCATCCCGGGTCCAGTCGATCCTGAAATCATCCTCATGAACCGAAGAGTAGTAGGATGCCCCGCTTTCAGGTTGTGGCGTACGCCGAAGGATTCCCTTTTCGGCATCCTCAATCAGCCGACCCATCAATTTCACGCTCTTCTCCATTATCCGGTCGTAGAGAATGGCTACCGAGTCCCGCTTGCGGGTCCGCACCCGTACCTGGTAGAGGATGTCGCCCGTGTCCAGGTCGATGTCCATCACATGAACCGTCAGACCGGCCCAGCGCTCACCGTGCCGCAAGGTCCAGAATACCGGATGTTTGCCTCGATAGGCCGGCAAAAGCGAAGCGTGAAAATTGACGGACAGAATCCGGGGGACCGACAGAATCTGCTCCTTGAGCAGGTTCGTATACCCCACCGCTACGAACAGATCGGGTGACAGGTCGCGCACCGCCTTCACAAACTCCGACTGGTTGGGACTGGCAGGCTCAAATATCCGCAGTCCGTGCTGACGCGCGACCTCGACAAAACTAGGGAAGTCGGCCGCTGCGGGGTTGGTCGACGTCCGCTTTGAGGGTGGCACGTTGACCAGCCCCACCAACTCACAACGTGTTTCCATCAGCGCCTGGAAGTGGCGGTTGCTGAAAGCACTGTGGGAATTGCCAAAGAATACGACTTTCATCCTCATCCCGTTACGTTTCGACCGGCAGATGTCCCATATTGGCACCGGGGCGCTTCACGCTCGAGAATTGGTAGTAGATCAGAGGGTGATCCGCCCGCAGCGTGTGTGCAACACCGCGCACACAGGCGACGAGATCTCCCGGCTGCAAGTGGTATTCCCGCGCACCGGTGCCCTTCGTCCACAGCGTAACTATCGGCGTACCGCTGGTGAACCACCAGTACTCGTCATAATCGTGGCAATGCAGTTCCACGGGCGTTCCTCCGGGCAGAACGTATTCATGGAACGTTGCGGGATCAACTGGGTCCAGGGCGGCGGCTAAAGCCTCACCCACGCGCCCGCCCTGGCGCGTATGTACGATGCATAAATCGGGGTTATCGATCACAGGTTTATCCATTATGTGTATACCTCTCGTCTCGGGGTGTCCCTTTCAAAAAACAGATCGGGAACATAGCACTCACACGGTTACCAGCGGTTGGCTCCCTCAGGAAAGTGCACATCCTTGAACGAAGCTGTGCGCTCTTCCAGCGGCCTTTCGATGGCCATACGCTCGATGCTGGATCCCAATTGCACGCCATGACAGTCGGTGTGGTCAATCATGTACTGTGCGTCCTCAGGGTTCACGAGCGCCGCGCCGTGGGCCAGCAGGATCACATCCGGCTTGATCTTCTTGGCAAGATCGTAGTGCGCCTGGGTTCGTTCGGCCATCTCTTCCAGGGATCGACTCGCTGCATATCCTGTCGATCCTCCCCGTGTGATTCCTGCATGGAAGATAAAGATATCCGGGGCAGCCTCACGCATGAGTTTTTCAGCATCCTCTTCGTTAAAGGCATAGCCAATGGTCAGTATGTCAAGTTCATGGGCAATGTTGAACATGTCGATTTCCATCTGATAGCCCAGACCGGTGGCCTCCAATGTCCTGCGGAATTCACCGTCGAACCAGGCAACCGTCGGAAAATTGTGGACTCCCGAGTAGCCGATGTGCTTGCAGTCTTCAAGGAACAGCCGCATATCACGCAGCACGTCAACACCGTTCAAGCCGGCGATAACCGGGACTTCCTTAACCTGTGGCAGAACCTCCTGCTTTCCAATTCGGTAAACCATTTCATTGGCATCAGCCATAGGGAGCATGCCGGCGAGCGAGCCGTAACCTTGCATCCGGAAATAGCCTGTGTTGTAGACACCTATGATGTCTATCCCGCCTCGCTCGATAAACTTAGCGGCAATGCCATTACCTGCACCGGTCATAACGAGTGGCTTGCCGCGCTTGATCTCTGCCCAAAGCCGATCAAGAAACTCCTGGCAGGAATAACGTTTAGCCATCTCTAATTCGCCTCCTACTTGTTTTGTCGCTTCTCAATTAGGGAGATCAGCAACTCTGCTGCTTCTGTCGCAAAAGCAGGGTCCTCGATATGGGTATCCCGCTCGATGATTCGGAAGTTCTTGGGCAGTTTGGCCTTCAGCTCAGCCTCGAATGCCCCGTCAGCGTCCCGGTCGTAGAAACCCTGGCCTTCGGTCGCATAGCTATCATAGCCTGCGTTCGGGATCATGAAGATCGCCTCGCCTTTGGTGTGCTGCAGACGGCGCGCCACTTCTCTGGCGACTTCGACCATTTCTTCCTTGTTCAGACGCAGATCGGTGATCTGTGGGCTGTGGCGGATCAGAGTGCGCCCCTTGTACTTCGCAGGGACCGTCTCCGGCTCGTTAAAGACCAGCACTTCGATCGCGCCGGGACAGAGCACCTGGGGGATACCCAGCTTGCCCGCAGTGGTCAGCCGCTCATCGCCACCGGCCAGCAGTGCATCGTACATTTCGTTGGACACCTCTATAGTCGAGTAGTCCAGCACTGCGCCGACGATGCCTTCTTTCATCATCTGCTCCATCGCCCGCCCGCCCGGGCCTATAGCATGGAACACGATAGTCTCGTAGCCTGCCGCTTCGAGCACTTCGATGGCCTTCATAGCACCCTGAGTCGTGATACCCACGGTCGTAACAGCTACCAGAGGCTTCTCGCCCCGCTCGAGCGTCACGTCCACATTCGCCATGCCACATACGGCACCGGCAGCGTTGGCCAGGATCTTGCGGGTGACGGGATTCAGCCCCAGGATATCGGTTACCGAGAACATCATCGTGATGTCCTTGATGTCCACCCAGGGACCGACGTTGCCGGATGCCATCGTAGAGACCATCACCTTCGGGAAGCCATATGGCAGGGCACGCATGGCCTTGGTGCTGAGCGTGGTTCCCTGTGTGCCTCCCATTGCCATGATGCCGTGCACCTTGCCCTCAGCGGCCAGTTCAGTCACGATCCTGGTCGCGCCGTCGGCCATCACAGGTGCTGCTATCTCGCGCGTCGGATTCTCCAGAAGCTTGACCAGAAGTGTACCACCCGCCTTGGCAACTTCCTCTCGTGTGATATCAGCCCTGGCAGCCGGCTTGCCCACCACACCTGTGTCAATTATCAAGGCCCTGTCACCAAACTTTTCGATCTGCTCGCGCAGGTACTGGGCTTCCTGCCCCTTGGTGTCCAGGGTGGCGAGTACAGCTATCGTCTTTCCGCTCATGATTCTTATCCCCCTTCATTACAGACAGTAGAATCTGACCACACCATCCGGCAGGCTGGTTTCACCCGCCAGCAAGCTAACGATCTGCCAACATAAGTTGTGATAACCCATCTCCGGCCCTCCCCGCAAGCAGGGGAGGGAACACTTTCCTCTGCTTGCGAGAGGGTGGAGTAGGTTATGAGAAATGGGGAAGATCAAACTCCAATCAGAATCAATCTGGTGAATTATTATGCTTTTGCAGCTTCCGCAGCCTTGATCTGTTTCCGCAGCCACGCGACGGACTTGATGACGTTCTCCTCGCCATCGCTCTCGATACAGAAAACACCGTCCCAATCGGTTTCGGTCAGGAACTCGATGCATTTGGTGATGTTAGAAGCGTTGGCGCCTTCGCCGATGTGGACGACTGAGGCTGAGATGCCCGTGCTCTTACCCCGGGCAGCATCGGCCAACTCCTGACTGACGTCCTTGCAGTGTACGTGAGTTACATACTTGCGCACCTGTTTCAGGAACGCAACCGGGTCCTGGCCTGAGATGAAAGAGTTGCCCGTGTCAAAATTGATCTGAACGTAGGGTGACTCGAAGTGCTCCACGATCTCCAGCAGCATCTCCGGGTTGGTGGTGAAAGGACCGTGTGGCTCGACATTAATGATGACCTTGTGGTTCTCGGCTACCGGGAGGCATTGACGGATGTGGTACTTTATGATGTCGAGCTGCTCTTTGTCTGAAACCCCTGGCAGTTTAAACTTGCCATCGGTGGTATCCACACACGGAGCTCCAAGATGGCTGGCGAACATGATGCCTTTCCGGATGAAGTCAATACACTCCCAACGGTTGATAGGGAAGGAAACATCAAGCTGTGAGACTTCAAGACCATACTTATCCACCTTCTTGCGCAGCTCCAGGGGGTCACTGTCCAACGGGATGAACGGGGCAAAGCCCAGGCCCGTGAAGAATTCGGTGCCCCCCACAGCCTCAAGCTCGCAGTAGTTGACTCCCTGCTTCGCAATGACTTCAAAGCAGTAGTCTACCGATTTGTCCGAGTGTCGCCAGTTGTCCGTGTTAATCCCTATCTTGACCATGTTGCTCTCCTTTCCATAGACCGGCTCAGTACCGAAGAACCTAAGCAGCTTACTGACCACGAGCCGAGTATGATCAATAAAGTCTGTTTGCCACTTAGTAACCTTTCAGCAATTGCTTTGCGATAACATAACCCGTGACGAGAACATCAACCGGTTTTCTTTCAGGAAAATCGATTGTGTAGTGATCAGATATGTCTTCTGGCCAGAATCTCAACTGGCCATTCATTAACCGAATAATCGCTCAGTGGCAATTCGATGCGATCGCCATTTACAGATGACAGATATGCTGCGAGATTCAGCTCTGCCGTCTCAAACATGGAAGGTATGCCAACGATGGGAGTGTTTCCTCCTTCGATCCATTTTACCAGATCGTCAAGCATCATGTCCCACGTGGCAGGCCAGGGACGGGCCTTATCATATTGATATCCCAGTTTCTTCCAATCTGATGGCATTTGATCGGTGAAATCTTCACTTTGCTGGCCGCTGGCGCTTTCAACGATAATCTTGTTCTCACCGATTATTCGTATGGCGCCTTCGGTACCATTAAGGATCATCGTAAAAGGACCGTTCATCCGGCACCCACCGTCCAGAAATCCCTTGCCTCCGTTTTCAAACTCGAAATAGGCGATCCCATGTTCTTCCATCGCATGCCCATAACCCCTGAAGTTCCGCGTCTTTGTCTGCCCCATAACCCATTTGACGGGCAAGTCGTTATGGAAGAAGCGAAACATATCCAGCCAGTGGGCTCCCCATTCGCTGAGATCCCATCCCTCTATACCGGCAAAACACATTATCGGCTCACCAACCGTACCATCGTTATACAACTGTTTTGCCCTTTGAAACACGGGCAAGTATCTGCGAACGTGTGCTACTACAATTTTGACACCGGTTTCTTTCACGACCTCCCGGGCTTTCTCGATATCCGCAGGTGAAGCCAGAAAAGGCTTCTCGCATACAATGCCTTTCACACCTGACAATGCCGAATCAACAATCATCTGGCCATGCAGTCCAACATACGTTCCGATGGTGACAATTTCGGGTTTCACTTCCTCGAGCATTTTGCGATAGCTGTCAAACCCGGATTTCACCATGAAAATTTCCTGAAATGCCCTCAAGTTTTCCTGATTGATATCAGCGCATGCAGCAAGGTCAATCTTCGGATGTCGCTTCAGCATACGGGCGTGTGTGTAGCCGATCTGATGGCCTCCGCCTTTTTTGCCACTTTGGATGGCCCGGCCTACGCCGATAACAGCAGCAGAATAAAGTGCACTCATTCTCTGGTCCCTTATAGCTAAAGAGCTCTCAGGTTAATCGTGCAACTCGCCCGGATCTGTATCCTCAGCGTCCCATCTGCGCCAACATCCTTGCGGAACCTCTCCCCACCTATGTCAACCTCCACCTCACGCTCGCCCGGCAACCCACCCAGCACTATGCTCGACGGTGCCTTCAACTCCACCATAAATGAAAGACTGTCCTTCTCCGCCACATAGCCTCTGATAATGATCGGAGAATCGGCCTCGATTATCATATGGTCATCTCTGTAGACCTCAAGCTTCCTCCCGGTCCTGACCATGTATTTAGCCCCTCTAATCCGAATGTTCCGAACGGACGCCTCCTCACCTCCCAGATTCCCAAACCGCATACCTCCCCATAGCTCCACATCGATTAGCTCCTGAAGGCCCAGATAAGGCAGCAGTGCCCCCCAGGTATACATCGGAGAGGAATCCACGGAGGAGGATGCCTCGGGATTACACCCCGTACCCCACAGGGCATGGTAGTTCTCGTGAACATGACCCCTCTCATGCCAGTCCCTTCGGAACAGCTCAACGCTTTTCTCAGCAAGCTCATGAGCGATATCGTAGAATCCATATCGCTTCAATCCTTCGCTCACCAGAAAATTAAGGGGAGGCCAAATCTTACCCCTCACCCAGCTCTGCTCCTTAAAGGCAGGATCATCCCTCGAAATGCTGGGGATCACATGCTCCCCCCAGAACTCTTCCTCGTTCAGAAGGTGCTCTTTCACCATCCTTTCAGCCTGTTCCCGGGAACAAACTCCGGCTATAATCGGATAGAAGAGGGTCGGTGCACGCCTGTAGGAGAATCTGCCATCCCAGTAACGGTTCAGATAGATGCCGTCATCCTCTGACCACAGCACCTCGTTTATCCGTTCCTTTATCCCCTGGAACTCCCTCTCCAGACGCTCCGACTCCTCGGCTTTCCCCAAAGTTAAAGCTATCCGGGAAAGGGCCCAGGCGTCCAAAGCCCACAACGAATTCAATCCCACATCCACCAGCTCCATCGTCTTGGCCTCAGTGTTCAATACTACATCGTCATACAACGGGATATCATCTAACCCCGTTTCGAAAATTGCGCTCTGCCTGAGACGATCGTACTTATCGGATTCGAGACTGGTACCCCATTCCAACAATCCATCCCTGTTGCCATCCCTTTCTTTGAACCACCAGTCATGCCACCTCAGCAATCCGGGAAAAGAATTATCCAGCAATTCCTTTCGCTGGAATGTCTCATATAGCTTCAGGACGCAATACGACCCGACCGGAGGCTGCGAGCGATCTTTGCTGCTTTGCAGGTTCGGCAGAAACCCCCGCTCCGTTGCGGTATCGAGCACTGCATAGATATTGTGGTATGCCAGCTCCTCATCTTCAACTCCTGCCAAAATCGCATGGAGAAAGGTATCCCACTCGAAGATCACACCATCTAAGATTCTGTCGTCTACGACCTTCATCGGCGAAGGCGTGTAGACCCTCTCTCGCTCAGACGACCATATAGTGTTCCAGTTCATCACCAGAGGGATCGCCTCAACGCAATCACCCCACATTCCATCTCCCGACACCCTCTCGCTTTGATACTGACTCCTCCTCGCCGATAGGAAATCCTCCCACTCATTCCCCTTCAAACTTAGATCGATCCTCTCATTACCCTCTGTTTGGCCATCTATACTGTCAAAAAAGATGAAAAATGGCGCCTCTAATCCAAGATCAAATACGATTGGTCCATCGCCTTTTTCACCATCTCCGGTCAACACGCTGTTGAGTTTACTAGCATCGCTCGATACCACCACAAGGAACGCATCTGCTCTGGTCTGGATGACCGCTATGTTACCATGCCTGAGCCACCGCTCCTTCCCGTCCGGAAGAAAGGAAAGCCCAACGGATAACCTTGCATCGGAGAGACTCTCTTCCGGAGAGACCTTGCATACAAGTTGATTTCCCTCACTGGCATACTCCACAACCACTTTCTTATCCCCGGAGTTGAACTCCTGCTGACAATAGGAACCATCCGATGCGTGTGCTCCAAGCTTTATCGGCGGAGGCTCATCCCAGTCGGCTTCGAGGATTCCGGAGCCGGGAATATACCCTTTTTTGACAGTTCTTATCGTGAAGTCTGTGAGCCCTGTTATGCATGTTCCGATATCTTCCTGATGGAAAACGAGCTTGATCTCCAAACCTGCCGGGAGATGCACCATCCTGTGGCAGTACCAGGTATTCCAACCATCTGAACGTATCATCCTTTCCTCCACCGAATATTCTATACTGAACACAAACCAAATTTGTGAACCTGTCGCCAACTTATCATAGAGATTTAATCCATCAAACCTTTCAGCAGACAAGATAAGTCGTGTCGCTACCGAATCTAAAAGGAGCAGAGTTATGTCAAATCGATTTAACATCCCAAAATAATCTTTCAAACACCTCTTGTCAAATATTTTCTGGGAAAATGCCTAAGAATTTTTCCGTACGCCGTTAAGTTTATCGTTGGCCCTGGATTAGCGGTTTTCCATAGAATTTCTTTGATATAAGATTTTGTTTTTCAATATTTAATGATACAAATCCTTTAATTTTCTTAGAGGTTTGTTCCGGCAAATTACCTTTTTCCCATTTCCTATGCTCGGGATTCCAGGGGCCATGTGTGGCTGAGAGACATTTCTGTTTGACAAGTTTTACCATAAGTCAATATATCTTAAATAAAACGGTTTTAGATGTAGATTATGCAAATCGCAGGAACGACCGGCGACCGCCTTCGCTAAGGTTCGCGGAATTTCCGGGAGCCAAAATGCCTTTGGTAGAATTCGTTGAGCCAATATTTGCGTTTCGGTGCATTAACCGACCCATACCGGACTGCTCCAGGCCATCTGGCCGTTGGCCTGTCGCACCCGGATGTAGTAGTAGGCGGGTTCGCTATCCTCATCGACAAAACTGAACTGCCGGATGAATTGGCCCGGGAAGACCAGTCTGTGAATCAATATGGATTCGCTGGTAAAACGGCCGGTGAAATGTATGTGCGACGTGTTGGCAAGCTCGCCGAGCGTGACGGAATAGCTCATCTCACTCGGTTTCTGCAATGTCACGTCGATCCGGGTGTCCGGGGCACCGGACAATTCCAATATCATATGTTTCGTGGCACGTTCGGCAAAGGCATCTTTGCGTGAGGTGTACGATTGCCAATGTAGAGAAGATTCATCATGACTCAGTAGCTTATCGCGGCGTTCCTCTTCCATGGGTCCGGACTGCAAACAGGGCACGGTATTTCGTAGCTGGCCGCCTCTTACATCGATCCGGATGTCCCAATCACACACCCGTGCCATATCGAGAGCAGCCCATGGTCCCCAGCCATATTCGAAGCGTGTCTTGACCAGTTCTGGCCAATCATCCGAACTAAGTTCATCGGTGGGGTATTCGCGGTGAATGATACGCCCGTTTTTGAAAATCTCGATTACGTCAATCTCATCCACTGCTTCGACGCCAACACTGATATGGCGCATGTTGGTATGCTCGATCTCGCTGCCCATTGGCGCATCGTTTACGGAAAATTCCAGCCGGATGCGGTCACCGGTGACGGCATAGGTCCGCCGCTGCCAAAGGGCCTCCCAAAGGGCCTCACGCGTCAACTGGTCTGCCCATATCCCTGTCAGTCCTTCACCCCACGCACCCGGGTAGCCGAAATGATCGTCGGTGCTGGCAGTAAAGCCGGCTCGCAGGCCATGCCGGAGCTGGTACGCTACCGTGTTAGCTGTATAGATTCCGCCGTTTGAGTGGCGTATCATGGGAAATATCGTTCGGTCCGATAGCGTCTCGCCGTGTTCGGAATAGATTTCCACAACCGGCGAAACCTCGGGGTCGAAGTGTTCCCAGTTAAATCCCCTCCAGTCTGACGCATAAGCCACATGGTGGGGAATCAGCACTGCACCGGTTTGCTTTGCATGACGTTGAAGGTCGATGACCTCATCGTGATAGGCAAGTTCGCCCTTGCCACCGGGATACAGGAGGTGATAATCACCATAATGGCTGTGGTGCCACTCATAGCCAAGGAAAGTTACCAGTTCGCCGGGCCTGTGAAACTCTTCAGTCATTTCTATCACCTGGTCCCAGTTCTGATGCATTACCTCGAAGCCTTTGACCCACTTCATATGTCGTTCCTGTGGCATTTTCGGCATATCTGGCCACTGCGAATGTCCGGCATGTGCTACAAAATCAAGGTGTTCTTTCGCAATTTCGAAGCTACGCCGCAGGGAACCCCGGGCGTAGCCGACTGCCGTATGGTAGTGTAAATCACCCCAATATAAGTGCATATTTTGTGCTCCTTTTATGTCTATCGGAACCTTAACCACCGTTCCCTCTCCGCTCGCGGAGAGGGGTAGCCCTTGCGAAGATAAGGTTT
>CAZTBA010000012.1:0-5193 GCA_964611725.1 uncultured bacterium | reverse complement strand
GGTTTACCGGATTGAACTATGAAAATATATCAAACTTTCGTATGAAATCCAGAAAATTTCCCTTGAAAAATCGCAAATTTTCATATTAAATATGTTCACTGAAGGGGGAAGGGCCGTTATCCAGGGAGAGCCACACCTGTCTTTTAATCACTTAAACAAAATCCATGAAATGCTTTTTTGTGCGTTCCCACAGAAAACAAATGACTTGATGCATAAAGACTTTCTGTGTATATATAAATAAACCATATGGGTTGGCCTTCTCCGGGATTGGAATTGTTTACCGCGGAGCGGAACATGTTTCACATAGCCAGTTTTCAGAGTATTTTCAACTACTTAAGGAGGGACGATATGAGGAGAATTTCAGTTATTGCCCTGGTGTTTCTTAGCCTGAATCTTTCCCAAGCTTTCGGACAGGTAGATTCACAATGGCGAGGACCCAACCGAGATGGGATCTATCCAAACGAGAAATTGCTGAAGGAATGGCCGGATAACGGGCCTAAACTCCTGTGGTCTGCAACTGGAATAGGGGAAGGCTTTTCCTCGGCTGCTGTTACCTCTGACAGGGTCTATACTACTGGTATGAAAAGTGGTACAGGGTACCTGTCTGCAATGGATATGAATGGTAAATTGATCTGGAAAACTTCCTACGGCCCAGAGTGGGATGGTAGCCGTCCGGGAGCGCGCACTACCCCGACGGTTGTCGGTGACAAAATCTACGTTGAGAGTGCAAAGGGACAGGTTGTCTGCATTGGTACAAATGGGAAAGAGGTTTGGTCTGTAGACCTTATAAAGGATTATAATGCGCGGAATATTGAATGGGGGATGACAGAATCACTTCTCGTCGATGGCGATCGAGTTTTTTGTACTCCTGGTGGGAGTGATGCGATGGTCGTGGCTTTGAATAGACATTCAGGTGAACTTATCTGGAAAACCGCAGGCAACAGAGAAACATCTGCCTACTGTTCGCCCTGTTTAGTTTCACATGGTAAGTTACGGTTGATTTTAACCATGACGGCCAAATCTTTTGTAGGCTTAAAAGCTGATAATGGAGAATATCTGTGGCATGCTTCACATGTCACAGATTATGATGTCAATCCGAATACTCCTCTTTATCACAATGGATTTGTGTATACCGTGAGTGGCTATGGAACCGGTGGTCAGAAGTTCGAACTTTTAGATTATGGTAAAAGCATAGATTTAGTGTGGAAAAGTAATAAACTCGATAGTCAGATGGGAGCAGTAATTCTGATTGATGGATATATCTATGGCTCTGGGCATAATAATAGAGGGTGGCATTGTCTTGATTGGAAATCTGGCGAAGTTCAGTATTCTGAGAGGGTGTTAGGCAATAAGGGCAATATCATTTATTCTGATGGAATGCTTTACTGTTATAGTGAAAGAGGGGATGTAGCGCTGGTTGAACCAAATCCTCAACAGTTTGAGGTTATAAGCTCTTTCACAATCGAGCAAGGGGAAGGACCTCATTGGGCACATCCGGTTATCAAAGATGGCCGCCTCTACATCCGTCACGGTGACGTTCTGATGGTTTATGATATTTCCAGGTAGTTTTTTCTGAATACATTAAGGAAGGTAGGACGCATGGCGTAGGTTGAGTCTTGTTCTGGATTATAAATATCCTTCAAGCTTCGAAATTAGTACAACTGCAATAATTTTAAACTTATATGAACGAGAAAGTACTACATAATTTTGCGGTGATTGGAACTGCCGCAATTGGGACGATCTGTCTTAGTTGGTGGCTATTACATAATCCTGTCAGGGAATTTGTCGAGAATGTCCCGGGAATGGACAATCGACCGGTAGCTTCGAAAATCGCAAGTGCTGAAGTTGCCATAGGGGCCTATTTTGCCAACTTTGACGGGAGTGCTTCCAAGATACATGGGAATTGGCCGAGATTTCGAGGACCGGATTTCAATAATATTAGCAGAGAGGATATTGATCTCGTCGATGATTGGAATGGCAGTGGCCCCAATATCTTATGGTCCATTGATTTAGGAGAAGGCCACGCAGGTCCGGTTATCTCTCACGGGCGAGTGTATCTTCTGGATTATGATGAAGAAAAGAGAGCTGATGTGCTACGCTGTTTTTCATTGGATGATGGCAGAGAGATTTGGAGACGCGGGTACGAATTATTTGTGAAAAGAAATCATGGTATGTCCAGGACCGTTCCTGCAGCCACTGATAAGTACGTTGTGACGATCGGTCCGAAATGTCATGTCATGTGTGTTGACGCTGCTTCTGGCGACTTCAAATGGGGCATTGACCTTGAAAAAGAATACAATGCGGAAGTACCGCTTTGGTATACCGGACAGTGTCCGCTTATAGATGATTCGTTGGCGGTTATAGCTGTTGGAGGAACAGCGTTGATAATAGCGGTCGATTGTGAGACAGGAAAGGTCGTATGGAAGACCGAGAATCCGAATAATTGGAAAATGTCACACTCTTCTATAATGCCGATGACTATTTATGGCAGAAAAATGTATGTGTACTGCGCAATAGGAGGGATGGTGGGAGTGGCTGCTGATGGAGAAAATGCAGGCGAGATATTATTTGAAACGGTTCTCTGGAATCCGAATGTCGTAGCACCATCACCGATTCACGTCGGTGACGGTAAAATATTCGTGACGGCTGGTTATGGTAGTGGTAGTATGATGTTAAGTGTAAAGCCGGAAAATGGGATTTTCTCAGTTGATTCCCTCCAATCCATAAAACCTGATCAGGGGCTGGCTTCTGAACAGCAAACGCCGATACTTTATAATAAGCACTTATTCGCTATTTTGCCGAAAGATGCCGGTCCCATGCGGAATCAATTTGTCTGTTGTCATCCGGATGACTGCAAAAATATCCTATGGGCAAGTGGTAAAACAAATCGCTTTGGTCTGGGACCATTTCTCGTTGCCGATGATAAATTCTTCATATTGAGTGATGATGGAGTGCTCACAATACTAAAAACCAGTACCAAAGAATATATTCAACTCGCAAAAGCAAAGATTCTTGATGGACATGATGCCTGGGGCCCAATGGCAATTGTAAAAGGCAGATTACTCGCTCGAGATTCGCGCCGGCTGGTCTGCGTTGACGTAAGGGCGAGTTTTTAGGCTAAAGGTGCATTATATGAAATTCACGAATTTTAAATATGACCGTTTCCTTACAGCGATAATTATTGCGCTTTCGATCTCAGGGATATTGTATTTTGGATTCCGGGCGATATCTGAAAATTTGAAGAGGAAGCAAGATAATCCGTTCGAATATAACATAGACAGCTTTAAAAAGAGCGGTGAAAATTTCCTGCACTATACCGAAGTGAAACGAATAGACCTCAAATTAGAGCAAGTATATGGTATTGCCGTCGGACCGAATGATAAAATGTATGTGTCTGGTGATAACGTTGTACACATTTTACATGCTGATGGAAATCTGTATGATACATTATCGACCAATGGTGCTGTTCGCTGTCTTACTGTGGATGATTCGCTAAATTTATACCTCGGTATGAATGATCATGTCGAGATCTACGATAAAGATGGCGTCAAAACAGCCCAATTTGAGTCATTGGGAATTAATGCCATTATTACATCGATCGCTGTTACGCAAGATTATGTATTTATAGCAGACGCGGGAAATCATATTGTATGGAAGTACGATAAATTTGGAAATCAAAAAGGAAGGATTGGCGACAAGGATGAAGAAAAAGGAATTCCGGGTTTTGTGATTCCAAGCCCTTTCTTCGACCTGAGTATTGACGCTGACGGATTTCTATGGGTTGTTAACCCTGGCCGTCACTCGCTTGAAAATTATACGATTGAGGGTGATTTTAGATCATCCTGGGGTGAGTTCTCAATGGAAATAGAAGGATTTTGCGGATGCTGTAATCCGATTCATATAACAATTTTAGATGACGACAGCTTTGTTACTTCCGAAAAAGGTATTCCCAGGGTTAAGGTTTACAATCGCTTGGGCAATTTTGTATCTCTCGTTGCTGGTTCGGATCAATTTGAGGAAGGCGGGTACCGACCAGATTGGTGCGAAGGCACTGAGGGACTGGATCTCGCAAGGGATTCAGCGGGGCGAATTTATGTGTTGGATCCCTTTAGAAAGGCTGTGCGCATATTCGAAAGGAAAAATGTTTGAATGAAGGACATCTTGTCATGAAGCAAAATTTACAGGATATTAAAAGTAGACGTGAATTCATAAGGGATGGACTGAGAGCGGTCGTATTCAGTGGAATTGTAACCCTGAGTGGTGTATTCATCGGCAAAACGTATTCTAACAACCATAATTCATCAGCATGTAAGGTGGATATACCGTGTAGAGATTGCTCCAAGTTAGATTGCTGTGAAGATCCAGAAGCCGTAAACCTAAGGCGGACACAAAATAATCCTGAGCCTCGATCTTCTTTCGAAAAAGAGATAAACAATGACAGATGAGACAAAGGAAAAGAAATTAGATAGAAGGGAGTTTCTTCGCTCCAGTTTTAATACCGTTGTTGGTATAACTATCGGTGGATTTGCTGGCGTATTGTTGAGTGAATCATCCGGCGAAGAGATGGTCTGGCAGTTGGATCCGAATATCTGTATCCAGTGTGAAAAATGTGCCACTAATTGTGTCTTGCCTAATTCCGCAGTAAAGTGCGTGCATTCGTATTCGATGTGCGGTTATTGTGATTTGTGCAGCGGCTATTTACAGCCCGGAGCAAAGTCAAGAGACACCGGGGCGGAGAACCAATTGTGTCCTACCGGAGCGATCAAACGTACATATATTGAAGAGCCGTATTTTGAGTACAGGATTGATGAAGAACTGTGTATCGGTTGCGGGAAATGTGTTAAGGGTTGTGGCTCTTTTGGAAATGGTTCCTTGTACCTTCAGGTGCGGCACGATCGGTGTTTGAATTGCAATGAATGTTCCATTGCCAGATCGTGTCCCTCTCAGGCTTATAAACGTGTACCTGCAAGCACGCCCTATATTTTGAGAGGGGATGAGGGGAATAGATACGTTAAGAGTATATAATACCTTTTCTCCTGAAAATGGTACTAATCGATATAGGCGTTCAGCCATCAGCTTTCGGCTTCTTTGGCTTGCTGCTGATAGCTGACAGCTGACTGCTTTGGGATGATATCAATTAACTTGACTTTGTCACATTAGATTTTGGGTTTAAGTTTCTGCTTTCGATGATGC
>CAZTBA010000011.1:0-35795 GCA_964611725.1 uncultured bacterium | reverse complement strand
GAAAACTGTTCGGTGCCGTAGTTTCTTTTGGAGGCAAGCTCGACTGCTCCCCCGTAGATAAAGCCCTTTTTCGGGTAGAGTGGGTCATCGGTGGCATCATAACGTGCAAAGAAACTTCCGAGCCAGGCACTGCTCGATGGGATCAAGACCCTCGCCAGGGAGTCGGGTGTCACCGATTCATGACCAAGCTCAAACCCCGCTGATGTCCTGTCAGATACGGGGGTTGAGGCGGAGATTGACCAGGATGTAATGACGTAGGCCCCCTCGTCTTGGCCGAGCGGAAGCTGCACCTGGGAAAGGGATCCGCCGAGGTCTGCCGGGAGCCCAAAGGCGATGGGCTCCATGTAGCTCAGATGCAGCTCGGAGGAGTCCCGCTCCCTCCGTGCCCAGCTTGCACTGAGCCTCCTTCCGGTACCGAAAAGGTTACCGAGCGATATGTCGAGAAAACCGGTAAAACTTCCTTTTCCGCCAGGATTCGGAGAATAGCCGATGATCCCCGAGGCTGAACTGGCCTGCACTTCTTTCAGCTCAACAAGTATAGTTCCCAGACCGTCTTCTGGATTATATAGAAGCTTCGGGGGGGAGGTAGGCTCGATAAAACCTAAGCGGGAGAGCCTTCTCAAGCCGGAGTCTATCTTCCTCTGGCTATAGACTTTTCCCTTCTTTATTCCGAAATAGCGCTCCAAAAGCTCGGATTTTGTGAAACTGTTCCCGGAAAACTTCACAGAGCCGACCCTTACTAAAGGTCCTTCGTCAACCTTCAGTCGAAATCCCACCGAACCTTCCGGATCTATATGAAAGCTCTCAGGAGATATGGAGCAAAAAGGATAGCCCCTGTCAGAGTAAAAGTCGAGAAGCTTCTCCATCCCAAGGTCCAGCGATCTCCCATCGATCGGACTATTGGCGCCTATCCCTGCCAATTCGAGCGCCTCGGAGGGTTTGAGCAGTTCTGTGCCCTCCGCATCCACATATCCGATCCTCGCCCTCGGGCCTTCGTCTACCCTGAAGATAACCTCGGCGCCTTGAGGGAGACGGACGATTTCAGGCTCAGCCACGGCTATCATCCAGTAGCCAGCTTCCATATAGCGTCTCGTTATCTCGGCGACGTCCCTCGCGATTATCTCCTGATCCAGAGTGATACCGGGTTTTGTATTGAGCCAGCTTCTGACTTCCTCGGCATCGAAATTTTCCCCTCCCTCTACCCTGACTCCGGCAACCTCAGTTCCATCGGCCTGAAGTACGGCGGGGAAAATGCAGATAACTGCGATAAGCAGGATGGATTTGGAGTTATGCCCCAAGCTATACACCCTTAGAAATAGGCTCTCAACTCGGCCCTGAAGTAATGGAGGGTCTCCCTTTTCGGGTCCTTCCTGGCGTTATATGAGAGGCTGAAAGTCATATACTGGCTGATCCTATAGTCTGCCTGGAGGTTCCAGTCGGAGCTATCGCCTTCCTTCTTGCCCTGCGACATCTGATAGGGGATCGTCGTGCCCTCGGGGGAGACTTCGACGTGTGACCATTTGAAGTTGGCCCTTACCCTGCCCCTGCCGGCGAAGGGGAGCAGAAGACCGGGACCTGCGGATACCAGGGTCGATCTCAGGTCCTGTGATCCCTCGCTGTCGGACTGGAACGAGAGCTGAAGGGAGATCTCTCCGGAACGCCGGATTGACCTTGAGGTGCGCAGGGTTGCGGAACGGGAAGCTATCCTGTATATGCTGGAGGGGAGATCCTGGTGCTTGGTCACGACCGCCAGATCCGATTCGACATCAAATTTCTTCGCCGGATTGAATTTAACCTTAAGCGACCTCTCTGCAAGGAAGAGCCTGTTTATTCCTCCTGTGAAGCGTGCATCGAAGCTCCTTGTATGCCGATACCTCAGCCGTGCCGAAAAACCGCGCCTGTAGCGGAAGAAATGGACATCCTGGAGGAAGGAGACCATGTTTCTCAGGGATTCATTCTCCGGGGGCCTTATCATCCATAGCTTTGATCCCCGCAAGACCTTATTCTCCAACCCAAACGATGAGCTGCCGGAAATCGCATTGAGGAGTTTCTCCCATCGTGGGAACTGATCCTTAGCTTTTCCTCTAAGTCTCCCGATGTCAAATTTTATGCCAGCACTTGCTTCCATCTCGGCGATCGGGTGGAGGTCCCCGAGGTCCTCGACATACGGGATGTAGCTGCCGTTGGGATCGGGTATGTATTCTTCATCCTGTGGTGTGCCGTCTCCGTTGCGATCGTCCCAGATATAAGTTCCCCTTCCCGGGCCAACGTAGATATATCCTTTGCTTTTAATTGCCTCCTGGGTGCTTGAGACCTTAAATCTGAGCTCCTGACGCAGTGACCCCTTAAACGGCAGATAGGTTGAGCTAAGCTCAACAAGGTCGGTTTTGGTGGAAGAGACCGTACCCGGGAGCTCCCTTTCACGGTGAACCAGGTCAGCCGAAAGGGAAAGCGATCTCCATTCTCTGAGGGCGAAACGTTGTTTCAGGGTTATCCCACTCGAACTCCCTTCCCAATTCTGCTCCGCGATACGGCTGTCCTCCCTTACGACGTAGGAGGAGGAGAATGCCATCGCGGATATACCTATACTCGAAAAGCCAACCCCTTTCTCATTATACCTGGAACCGGAAATGAAGGAAGCAGAACTTTCGGTCATACTTTCGTAGCTATATCGCAGAAAAGGCTTAAGCTTCCAGAAAGCCAACTCAACTTTTCCATTTTCCCTTTCTATATCTCCGTGAGTAAGACCGGACCTTTCGGTTTTCACTTTTTCACGGCTGTAGCTGAATTCCGAAAGCCATTTTGAGGAGAGGAAAGCGCCGAACCTCCTCATGTCCGAGCTGAATCCGCTGCGTTTCATCTTACCATAGCTCAGGTCGGCCTTGAGGCTTCCCGGGATCCCGTAGGATATGGAGAACTCCGATAGCGATTCCTCGGACTCCGATTCGGAGCCTCCTATGCCCCAGCGTCTTTCTTTTTCGATATCTTCCGTTCTGGAAAGGGACCTGAAATCTTTCTCAAGGTGCCTTGCGCCTGCTCTGAGAGCAAGCTTTCCGAGATCAGTGTCTCCGATCCCAAGCTCCTTCGAGATATCTGTCCCTGCCCTAAAAGCCTTCCCGGCATTATCGCCGTCACCACTGCCTGAAAAGGTATTTGCATCGAGGTTGCTCAGCGCGAGCTCTCCATATATTGATATCGATCCTGAAGGATGGAAACGGAAACCTGTGGATATAAGTCTTTGCGATTGTGGAGGCTTAAGGTAAACTCTCGGGAGGTGGTCGCCAGCTCCCTCGCCAACATAACTGTAGGCACCTCCCCCTATATACCTGTAACTTCCTAAATCCTCACCCACGTATGAGAATCGGACCCTGTAGGGCCCGTTTCCGGCGCCTAAGAACTTGTAGTATCTGTTTCCAAGGCTGTTGTAAAGGGCGGTATAGCTCCCCTTAAACCTCCCTGAGCTGTCCGATCCGAGGCTGTCAGCTCCGGGCACCCAGGCGAGGTTCAGACTATCTCCCGCCGCTTTCAGGATCTCCCTTTCCCTGTCGGAAAAATCCATATCAAGAGGTGTATTCCGGTCATCAGCTTCCCTTATTACGGCTGCGCTGAATTCGACCTTGTCCTCCAAGATTTTACCTGATCCAAACCAGCTCAGCAGGCTCCTCCGGTAGCTCTCGTCAGTATATTCGAAATCGACCGTTATCCTCGAATCACCTGTTATGAGCCTCCTTCCAGTGAAAGTTATCTGGCCGTTGCCGTATTCTATTGTGTAATCCTCGCCCCTTCTCTGGAGCTCACCATCTATCCAGACCCTCTCGGTTCCGGCAAGAACAACTATAATTGGATTTCCGTCCTTTCCCCTCAATTGATAGGGTCCCTGGTTCCCCTCCGCCCCTGGTAAGGTATTGGTGTGAAATACGCCTTTGGAGATCGCACCCGCAGCCGCAGATCTGAAGCCGGCGTATGATGCTTCGACCTTTGCGCCTTCAAGCTTCCTCTCGTAGCGCCCGAAATCGCCTGAGCTGTAGGAGAGGTCATAGTCTCCCATAGTTACCAATACATTCTTCGATCTGATCTCGACAAGGACCCTGTCCAGTTCCTCGAGGGATTGGGTCGTTCCTTCAGGTTGTATCGGGGTATTCTGATCCGAAAGGATGGCCAGTATCTCGACTCCTCTGCCGACCTTGCCCGATATATTGAGCCTGAGCGCCTGATCGAGTGTCAGGTCTCTGCCCGAGCCGAGGCTTACGCTGAAGGTCTTGCTTCCTCCAAGCTCGATAGCGGCGAGCTCATCCTCCGGCTCTGGGGGCTTCCTGGAAGGACGTGCTTCTTTACCGGGAGGTGTTCCGACAATTGGGTATGCTTTTGCATATCGGGGTTTCAGGTCGAAGGGCACTCTTCTGAACCTGATCCTTACTGAGGAGGATTGCTGTACATCTCTTTTGAAGATTATCCCCCCGTGCGGTGCGAAGGTGTAGTCCTCTCCAGGGACCTGCAGTGTTGAGTCAATCCAGACTTGTTCGGTCCCCCTCAGGATGGAACGCTCCTCTCTGAAATACGGCCCAGGAGTGCCTTCGCCCTCAGCCGTGATCTCGGCCGTGTAAGGTGGGGGGGCCGCACCTCCTGAAGTCTCTCCCTGGATGCTGCCGAAAGCGGTCATAACTGCCGGAAGGAGGAGTGCCACCAGGGGGATGGACCTTTTAATTCCCGCAGTTGGCCCTTTTCCCCCCAGATTAAATCTCATTCCCATATCACCTCGAACTTCTGTACCCTCGAGTTCCCGCTGTCGAGCAGATAAATATGGCCTCTGTCGTCCGAAGCAACATCGTTCGGCAACCTGAACGAGCCCGGGCCGCTTCCGAAAGTGCCGAACCTCATCATCGATCTTCCCGTATGATCGAAGGCGAAGACGGCGTTCAACTCGCTGTCGACCACGAAGACCACACCCTTCCTATCGACGTCTATGCCTTCCGGCCTTATGAGTATACCCTCGCCGAAAGATCTCAAGAAGCTTCCGAAGGGATCGAACACTGCAATCCTGCTGTTTCCCGTATCACAGACGTAGATGTTACCGTCGGAACCGACAACTATCCCTGTTGGGTCAAGGAGCCGCCCGTCGGCGTACGCCACATAGGCAAACTCCGAACCACTTCTCGCAAACGGGTCTATCTTGACGATCACATCGTTCTCGGAGTCCGCAACGTATATGTCTCCCTGTGGAGAGATCGCAATTCCCTCAGGAGTTCCGAACCCTTCCCCCTCAAGACCGGGGATGGAGTCTATAACCTCGAGGAAGTTGAGGTTGAGGTCAAACCTCTGTATCCTCCGGTTTTGCGAATCGGCCACGTAGACCTCCAGACCGAAGTCGGCACACACATCCTTTGGACGGTTGAATTCGGCCGAATCCCAACCGAATCCCCAGACCTCCTTTACGAAACTCCCGTTCGCGTCGAACTCCTGTATCCTGTCATTTCCGGTATCGGCGACATATATGTTTCCGATCTGGCTAACCGATATTCCCCGGGGATCGAGGAAAGATCCCTGTGAACTTCCGAAGGAACCAAAGGAAAGCACAAAGCGTAGATTCGGGCCTGAGATAGCCGAAATCGCTGTCCTCTGGGTCTCCTTTAGATTGCTGCCACAGGATATCGTGAGGAAAGCTGTGAGAATCAGAAGGGCCAATAGCCGGAGTTCAAAACGGTAATTCATATTTCCCAAGCGGTAGAAAGGTTCGAAAGAATTCCTGCACTTCCCAAAATATACTTAAAAGGTGAAATCAGGGCAAGTGAAAGGCAAAGTTAAAATCTGGAGTCAATGTTTCAAATCACAGCTTGACAGGCAAATCCGGTTATTTTATATTGCAAATCACAGGTAGTAGATCCGTATAGAATTCTTAACGGGAGAGGAGAAAAGTTCAGGATGCTGAATAAAAAGCGAAGGTTCGGGTCATTTTCAGGGATCTTGTTGTTTTTTATACTTCTGGCCTCATCCTCCCTGGCTGTGGAGAGGTTGACAATAATCTCTCCACATTGGGAAGGAATAGAGTATGAATTTGAGGAGGCTTTCAGGGACTATTACCAGAGGAAGACCGGAGAGGATGTGGATATAGAGTGGCTGAACCAGGGAGGGACATCCGAGGTCCTCAGGTTTGTGAAATCGGAGTTCTCACGCAGGCCGGAAGGAATAGATATAGATATAATGTTCGGTGGGGGGATAGATCCCTACCTCGAGATCACAAGGCTCGGGCTTACAGACCCTTACAGGGTCGCCGACGAAGTGTTTGGGAAGATACCGGAGAGGATTGGCGGAGTTCCGATGTACGATCCGAACTACAACTGGTACGGAACCACGCTGGCCGGATTCGGGATAGTGTACAACAAGGCTGTTATCGGCCTTGTCGACCTCCCGTTACCGAGGACATGGGAGGACCTTGGGGACCCGAGGCTCCTGAGTTGGGTCGGTTCGGCGGATCCGCGCGCGAGTGGGAGCGTTCATATGGCCTATGAGATAATATTGCAGGCCTATGGATGGGAGAAGGGATGGGAGATAATAACCCGTATGGGGGCGAACGTCAAGAATTTCGTGAAGGGTGCCAACCAGGTAGTAAAGGATGTATCCACAGGTGAGGTCGGGTGCGGACTTGCCATAGATTTCTATGCCTGGGCTCAGGTGGATGAATTCGGAGCGGACAAGATAGGTTACGTACTTCCGGATGATCTGACTATAGTCAATCCGGACGCTATAGCTATACTTAAGGGAGCTCCCAATCGTGAGCTTGCGAGGGAGTTTGTAAGGTTTGTCCTTTCCGAAGAAGGGCAGAAGATATGGATGCTTAAGGTGGGGGTTCCCGGGGGGCCCAGGAAGTTTCAGCTCAACAGGTTCAGTATATTGCCGTCTATCTATGGCCAGACGGCAGATCTCACGGCGGTGAGCATGAACCCTTTCGAATGGAAGTCGGACCTCGTATACGATTCCGCCAAAGGATCTGACAGGTGGGGAATACTGAACGATCTCATAGGGGTTGTGGTTGTCGATTCTCACGAGGACCTTGTGAAGGCCTGGAAGAAAGTAATGAAACGTGGGCTCAGGAATGAAGAGATCTCAAGGCTCTCACAGGTCCCTCTGAGTGAGCAGGAAGCCCTTGAATTCGCCTCGAGGTGGAGGGATCAGGCCTTCAGGAACGAGGTTATAGTCGAGTGGACTGATTTCGCAAGGCAAAAGTATACGGAACTTGGAGCGGGAAGTGGAAGGGGAAAGTTGATCTCCACCTCGCTTATGATACTGGCGGCAGGATTTTTCTTCGTCCTCCCGTACCTCTGGGGATACAGGAGGAAAGTGAGGGACTGAGGAGCCATTCCTATCGTCTTAGGAGGTCGGTATGGTCAGTGTACGGCTGGAAGGGGTTAAAAAGACCTTTGGTGAAGTAGTGGCTGTAGATGACATAAAGTTAGAGATAGAAAAGGGGGAGCTTTTCTTTCTGCTGGGACCATCCGGGTGTGGCAAGACCACAGTTTTGAGGATGATAGCCGGATTCTACAGGCCGGATAAAGGGAACATCTATTTCGACGAAAAGGATGTCAGCGGAGTCCCGCCGCACCGCAGGAACACGGGGATGGTCTTCCAAAACTATGCCCTCTGGCCCCATATGACAGTCTGGGAGAACGTGTCCTATGGTCTCGATATCAGGGATATTCCTGGAGATGAAAGGGATCGGAAGGTCAAGAGGGCCCTTGAGATAGTCAGAATGCTCGGCTATGGGGACAGGAATCCCAACCAGCTCTCCGGTGGACAGCAGCAGAGGGTGGCCCTTGCCAGGGCACTTGTTATCGAGCCGGATGTAGTGCTTTTGGATGAACCCCTCTCCAACCTCGATGCAAAGCTCAGAATCGAGATGCGGGAGGAGGTGAGAAGGATACACGACGAAGTTGGGACCACGATGATATATGTAACCCACGACCAGAAGGAGGCACTCTCCATGGCGCAGAGTATGGCTGTGATGAGTGAAGGGGCTATAGAGCAGATCGGCACCCCGCGCACGATATACAACCGCCCAGCGAACAGGTTCGTGGCCGACTTCATCGGGGAGACAAACTTTGTTAAGGGTAAGGTTGTTGAAACAGGGGATTTATATGTTGTCGAAACCCCTATCGGCAGAATCCTTTCATCCTCCGTGTCAGGCGACCTTGCGGTCGGAAGTGAAGTTATATGCTCCGTGCGTCCCGAATCGGTGGAGCTTTCAGATACCGGCGGAGATGGCTCGAACAGATTTTCGGCGGTCGTGAAGAGGATAACATATCTTGGGGATAGTGAGCAATATATACTTGAGCTCCGTGATGGAAGCTCCGTAAAGGCTGTACGGTATAACCCGCGGGAGAAAACTCTAGAGGTCGGAGAGGAACTCCAGATATTTTCCCAGCCCGAGGATGTCGTGGTTCTGCCTTCCAAATAGCTGTTTCTACGCGTGTTGTCCTTATATCGCAAGGAAGCTGTTACCTTTTCTCATTTTTTGGAATCACACCTATGATCAAACTATGCCTTGTAGGTTTTCTACTGGTGTTCGAGTGGGCCGGCTCCTCCGTTGGTAAGCTGGAGGCAACGGGTACTTTCATCTCCGCTCTTGAGCTCTTCAAGCTTGGAAAATATGAGGAGGCATCGGATAGCTTTGAAAAGGTCTTCTCCTATTCGGAGGAGGAGATTTCGGACGATGCACTTTACTTTGCAGGCTGGAGCCATATCCTGCTTGGGGATGAGGAAGGGGGAACAGAAACTTTCCGGAAGCTCCTCGATCTCTATCCAGGTAGCCCGTTTTCGGGAGAGGCGCGGGCCTATTTGCACGGCTCTGGAGTCAAGACATATGAGGAGGCATATTTTTCACCCGGTTGGATAAGCTTCAGGGAAGGAGATTACGTAGCCGCCTTCGCAAACCTGCTTGAATTCGTTAACAGGTTTATAGAAAGTCCATTGACTCCGCTGGCCGAGCTCAAAATGGGTGAGAGCCTTTTACATCTCGGATTCTTTGACGGTGCGGCGGAGAGGTTCCATAATTTCCTCTGGTTGAGCCCTGAACACCGCGTGGCCGGTTCGGCTCATTTCCAATTAGGTATATGTTATGAGAAAAGTGGCAGGTACGATGAATCTGTCGATGAGTTCTGGAAGGTAGTGAGGGAATTTCCCGAAAATCGTCTGAGGGCTGAGAGTTTCTTCCATCTCGGCAAGAGTTACTTTGAGATCGGAAGGTTCTATGCTTCACTGAGCGCACTGCAAAATTTTCTATCGCTTGCCGATAGCACATCGCAGAATATCGGTGAGGGAAGGCTTTACCTCGAGAGGGCGTATTTTAGAACAGGGAAGTACAAAAATGAGATAGACATAGCTACGAATTTCATAAGGAAATATCCCGAAAGCCCTCTTGCTGTGGAACTTCAGCTTGGGATAGGAGATTACTACAGCGAGGGATATCAGTTTGAAAAAGCTATAGAGGCCTACAAAAAAGTCCTGTCAAGGCCGGAGTGGAGCCGACATTTCGTCGATGCGGAGATATCCATAGCGAAGGCCTCGGGACATCTGGGAAAGGACAAGGGGATCAATTTCCTCACGGAGCTTATAGATGCCACTTCTCATTCCGAGGTGAAAGGTATAGCCCTTATGGAGAGGGCAAAGCTCCGATACAAGGATAGGAAGTACGACCTCGCGATGTCCGATTACGGAGCGGTGCTTTCCTTTAAGGTTGACCGGAAAGTATATGTAGAAGCGTTGATGGGCCTTGCGAAGTGTTATGAGGCCCTTTCAGCCTGGGAGGAGGCAGCCAGTGCTTACATGAGAATAATGGATGAGTATGGGGATGCTGCCGATCCTGGGATTACAGGCTTGAAGCTTTCAGAATCCTATCGCAGAATCGGGCTTATGGAGGAATCGATCGAGGCAGCGAAATTGGCCATACCTCATCTTTCAGTCGAAAAACAGGCAGAGGCGCAGCTTTCGATAGGAGATACGTGTTTCGAACTCGGAAAGGTATCGGAGGCGGAGGAAGCCTACTCACTGGTTCTGAAAAAGTATGCTGATTTCGACGATAAGCTGGAGAGGGCTCTCTTCGGAATAGCGCAGATAGCAGCGGAGAAGGGTGATTTGGAGAAGGCATTATCGGTCTTCAAGCAGGTTGCCGAGGGAGATGGTCCGGAGGAGCTTAGAAGGGCGGCTTACAGTATGGCCGAAGAGATTGAGGGGAAATTGAGATCCCCTTAGGAAGTAAGCGTTAGAAAGCCTATTCCCATTCAGTGGTTCCCGGGGGCTTGTGGGTCACATCATAGAAAACCATATCCACTTTCCCGAGATCGAGTATAGATCTGGCTATCTTTTCCGCTACCCCCAAAGGTATTTCCGCGAAGCTCGCCGTCATGAAATCCTCCGTGCAGAGGGGCCTAAGCACGACCGATTCCCTGGTTCCATCAGATGAAACCGGAACCAGCACAACCGGCATCTGCGCTATCCTGTCCTCAAGGCCGGCCTGTTCGATTATGGTGCTGGCTATGTGATCAGCTTCCCTGATGAGGTTGATCCTCTCCTCGGTCATAAAAGATCGCTTGATCTTAAGCTTTAAGATGGGTTGAGACTGACTCAAGAGGTAGACCGTCCTGTTGACCTCTGGGATCTGGTTTGTGATCGCAGTAGATGCTCCCTCGAGGTCTTTCCAGCTTGCTTTTCCCCATACCGCTACCGGATGGGCATAGGTCCTGAGGTCACCCTGAACGCCGACACTTCTAACGGGTAGGATACGCGATCTCAGGCCAAACTCGGCGGCTATGCGTGATACCTTCTTTTCTGCTGTGCCCGTAATTCTGGGCTCCTCCGTGCCATCTGAACAGAGAATCCTGACGGCCAGCCCTGGGCCTGGAAAAGGATGCCTCTTTATAAGGGTGTCCGGAAGCATAAGCTTCCTCCCGAGTTCCCTCACTTCATCTTTATAGAGCTGTGAAAGTGGCTCGATAAGCTCTCCTTGAGATATGAGCCTCTGTATCGCCTCGACCCGGTTGTGGTGGGTCTTTATAACAGCCGAATTCCTCGTATCTCCCGACTCTATCGTGTCAGGATATATGGTTCCCTGAGCTAAGATCCACTGGCCCGTGCTCACCCCGATTTCAGTTGTCAAATCCTGCACTATATCAACAAATATAGATCCTATTATCTTTCTCTTCTCCTCCGGATTCACAACCTCCTTCAGGGCGGAGATAAAGCGGTCTGAGGCATCGATGACATGGAGGTTGGATATCCCCAGTCCCGAAACGGACCCTTGGACGAGTTGGGTCTCATCTTTCCTCATCAGACCGGTGTCGATGTAGAAACCATGTACCCTCTCCGGGCCGAGTGCCCTGTTGAGGAGAACGAAGGCCACCGTCGAGTCGATCCCTCCGCTCACAAGGAGGAAAACTTTCCTTTCACCAACAGCTTCCCGTATTTTCGAGATGGACGAGTCTATGAAGCCCGACATGTTCCACTCCCTCTGACAGCCGCATATGTCAAGGAAGTTCCCGAGGATCTTCATCCCGTTGGTGGTATGGGTTACCTCCGGGTGGAACTGGAGACCGTAAACTCTCCTCCCATGGTCGCCTACGGCAGCAGTCGGACATTCCCCGGTCCAGCCGAGGACCTCAAATCCTTGGGGGAGCTTCGACACCATATCTCCATGGCTCATCCAGACTCTCTCACGGTCCGCAAGTCCTTTAAATATTCCTATGGGTTTTTGTACATGCAGGATGGCAGCCCCGTATTCCCTCACTTCTCCCTTCTCTACCTTCCCTCCAAGCTCCTGGTTAAGAAGCTGATGGCCGTAGCAAAGTCCCAGCACCGGGAGCCCGATCCTGAAGATATCCGGGTTGTATCTGGGTTGATCCGAGCTGTAGACACTCGAAGGCCCTCCAGAGAGGATTATCCCCTTTGTTTTCCTTAGCTTTTCTGTCTCAACATCGGGGTGTAATATCTCGGAGTAGACCCCCAGGCGCCTTATCCTGTTAGCCACCAGGTGTGTGTATTGACTTCCGAAATCGAGCACCGCTATTATTTCCATAGCTACCTCAGCGGAGAACGGCAAGCATTATGAAATAGGATAGGGCTGTCAGCGCAGCCGTGACCGGGAGGGTTACCAGCCAGGATAGCACAATATTGCGGATGACCCTGAAATCTATGGCCGCTATTCCCCTTGCGAAACCTATCCCTACAACCGCCCCGACTGACGTATGGGTCGTAGAGACCGGGAGACCCAACCTCGAGCATAAGAGGACGGTCATAGTTGCCCCAAACTCGGCTGAGAAGCCCCGGGAAGGGGTCATCTCCGTTATTCTCTTTCCTATAGTTTCTATAACCCTGTACCCCCAGGTGGCAAGTCCCACGACTATCCCAATTCCTCCGAGTATCAGGATTTCCACGGGAATCTCAACCTCCACACCTATTATCCCGGTCTTGGACACCGCTATTATGGCTGCAATTGGTCCTATGGCGTTCGCCACATCGTTGGATCCATGTGCGAAAGCCTCGCCGCAGGCTGTTATTGCCTGGAGGTATTTGAAGGTGTTCTCGGTCTCCAGGTAATTGTTAGACACGTTCCTAGACCGGATCCTCACAATCCCTGTGGCTATCAACCCACCTGCAATTCCCGCCACAAAGGACATCAGGAGTGCCTGCCATAAGGTAAAGTGGAGGTGAAGGTTCTTTAGCCCCTTGTAAAGGAAGGAGAGGAAAACGCCGGCCACAACCAAGAATGTGAGGAACGGTGCTAACCTATGGGCCATCTTCGCGGGATCTATATTCGTCAGGATCTTTCTTCTTATCAAGACGAATAATATGTAGCTTATGAGACCTCCGACAAACGGCGAGATCACCCAGCTCAGGACGATACCGAGGACCTTAAACCAGTGGATCGAACCCAGACCCGAGGCAGCTATGCCAAAACCAACTATGGCGCCAACTATGGAGTGTGTGGTCGAAACGGGCATACCGAAGAAGGTAGCCATCTGGAGCCATACTCCTGTGGCCAGCAGCGCCGAGAACATACCGTAGACAAATTTATATGGCTCAAATGAGAAGTTCATGGGGTCCACTATGCCCTTTCTGACTGTCTCAGTGACGTGTGCTCCGACAAGGACCGCTCCGAGGAACTCGAAAATTGCCGCCAGTAGGACTGCCTGTCTTAAGGTCAACGACTTTGCACCTACCGAGGTTCCCATAGCGTTGGCTAAATCGTTCGCTCCTATATTCCATGCAACGTAGAGCCCTATTACTACAGAGACTGCAAGGAGGAAAGGTTCAGCAGGCATCAGACCTCCGTTTATCCAATGGGATTATATCACCTTCCGCATCCATTAACCTTTCGCTATCATCATCCTTATTCCGTCGGCAGTATTCTCGGCGTGATTGGCTATTTCACCCAGGTTTTCGAATACATTCATCCACATATAAATGGACACCGGATCGACCCTATCCTCGAGAGAGAGTATCTTCTTAGCCACAGCTATCTGGGCTTTATCAGCCTCCCACTCCATGTTGCCGACCTCATCTATAATCTGCAGGACCTTATCAGCCTCAGGACCGCTGAAGGTGCTTTCCATGAGATTGCTCATCTCTCCTGTAACCCTGATGAGGGAATCGCATACGTCAAGCACCTTTTCAACAAGGACCATAATATCGTCCTTCAGTTCCTCGGGAGCGGAGAGCCTTTTCAGGGTGAGCAGCACAGATACGTCCTCAGCCGAATCGGCTATAGCATCCTGCTGCCTTAGAAATTTCAGCACGTCTCCCCTGTCAACAGGTAGAAAGATACTCTTTGGGAGGTGGGTGCGGATCTCATTTTTGATTATATCGGCCTTATGCTCAAGTTTTGAGATCTCCTGGGCGATACCCTCAACCTCCTCATAGTTCCCTTTTAGCATAGCCTGAAAGAGCGGCTTTATGAGCACCACGCACTCGTGGACCCTGAGCATATGCTCTCCAAGACGTCCGAAAGGGGACTTTGCCAGGAGCTTCATCCAGGTGCGCATTATATAAATACCTCCTTCTCTCCATAAGGAGAACTAGATTTTGTGTTTCTAATCAGCGTATCATTTTTCCAGTTCACATCGTCCGTTTCAGGGTAATCGACGTTATAATGTAACCCGCGGCTTTCCTTGCGGTTTAAAGCGCAACGTATTATGAGATCGGCCACGGTGGCGATGTTTCTCAGCTCTATGAGCTCGGGTGTCACTCTGGTCCTTTTATAGAACTCTTCCACCTCGGCTGCGATGAGCTTAACCCTCCTGTGGGCCCTGCCAAGCCTGAAATCCGACCTTACGATCCCCACATAGTCCCACATAAGCTTCTGGATCTCAGCTCGGTCATGGGCCATTATGATCCATTCCTCCAAGTTAAATGTGTTCTCCTCGTTCCATTCCGGTATATCGGGAAAGGCAAAGCTTCTGTCCTTTACAGTATCAAGGGATGCCTCGAAAGCTCTCTCTGAAAAGACAAATGCCTCGAGAAGGGAGTTGGAAGCGAGGCGGTTCGCACCATGGACACCGGTAAGCGCTACCTCTCCCGCGGCATAGAGGTTAGATATATCGGTCCTTGCCCAGGAATCCGTTCTCACCCCTCCACACATATAGTGAGCGGCCGGCACAACCGGGATCGGTTCCCTGGTCATATCTATGCCGAGGCTAAGGCATTTATCATAGATATTGGGGAACCTATTCGTGATTTCATCGGGATCTTTGTGTGTGACGTCGAGATAGACACAGGGGTCACCACTTTTCTTCATCTCCTTGTCAATAGCCCTTGCGACAACGTCCCTCGGAGCAAGAGGGCCCATGGGATGGTACTCCTTCATGAAGTCCCTTCCATCCTTGGTCATCAATACTCCGCCGTATCCCCTCACAGCCTCCGATATCAGGAAAGATTCCGCTCTGGGATGGCAGAGGCTTGTCGGATGAAATTGCATGAATTCGAGGTTCCCAATGGTTGCACCCGCCCTGTGGGCCATAGCTATCCCATCGCCTGTGGCTATCTTCGGGTTGGTGGTATGAAGGTAAACGTGTCCTGCACCTCCTGTCGACAGGAGTGTCACTTTAGAGAGGAATTTCCTCACCTTTTTCCCCTTGGTATCGAGGGCGTAGACACCCCAACAGGTTATCCTTTGATGCCTATTCTCCTTGACGTTCATCAGGTGATGTTCGGTTATAAGATCTATGGCTACATTGTTTTCGTAAAGACATATATTCTTATCCGATTTGGCTTTTTGGACGAGCACCTGCTCTATCTCCCGGCCTGTCAGATCCGAGGCATGCACTATCCTGTTCCTGGAATGTCCCCCTTCCCTGCCGAACAGGAGCTTTCTGTCGGTTTCGGATCTTGTGAAGTTCACCCCCATATCGATGAGCTCTCTCACCATGTTCGGTGCCCCGGTCACTATAAGCCTCACCATTTCCTTATCGCAAAGACCAGCACCTGCCCTGAGGGTGTCCTCTACGTGTAGCTCGATGGAGTCATTCTCAGAGAACACCGCAGCTATACCACCCTGAGCGTAATTGGTATTCGACTCGGTGTCCTCCTTCTTGGTTATTACGGCGACGGTTCCATACTTTGCTGCCTTGAGAGCGAAAGACAGTCCCGCTATCCCACTTCCTATGACGAGGTAATCCGTTCTTATATCATCCATAGAATTAAACCTTTCGTTTTCAAGGGCCACCCTGCGAGACTATGCTTCCGGCCTGTATTCTTATGTGACGGTAGGGCATCCTTTCGATAAGGGATGTATCATGGGTAGCCATAAGTACCGAAGTCCCCCTGTTATTTATCTGACGCAGCAGCTCAAATATCTCATCAGCACTGTCGTTGTCGAGGTCGCCAGTAGGCTCATCAGCCAGCAGTATAAGTGGGTCATGAACCAGAGCCCTTGCTATGGCTACACGTTGTTGTTCCCCACCGGAGATCTCGTAGGGCATGGAATTGCGTTTGTGGCTCATTCCAACCATCGCCAAAGCCTGCATTACCTTCCTCTTTATGGTTCCACGCTTGGCCCCGGTCACCTCCATGGCGAAGACGACATTATCGAAGATGTTCCTGTCTCTCAGAAGCTTAAAATCCTGAAAGATGAAGCCTATCTTTCTCCTTATATAGGGTATCTCAGACCTCTTTACCTCGGATGAATCATGTCCATGTACTATTACCTTGCCATCCGTCGGCTTTTCATCGAAATGTATAAGCCTTAGAATCGTGCTTTTGCCGGCGCCGCTTGGCCCAACAAGGAGCACGAATTCCCCGTTGGCAACCTGGAAATCTATATCCCTCAATATAACGACATCTCGCCTTTTCCAGACTTTGTAGAAGTCTATCATCTCTTGGTTCCCTCAAAGTTTCCTGAGGACGAAGTGGACACGGTCGGAATCCTCACTGCCAGGCCTCAGACTGAAGCCGTCATAGGTGGCTTCTATAGTGAAAGGCGATCTACTCTCTATAATGTCGGTTATTTCGGCAATGGAATATATGCGCTGTTTGTGGACTTCCTCCCAGATCGTATCCGATCCTGAGAACTCTATACGAAATTCGTTAAACTGGATCCTCTCGGCAGGATCATACACTGCCCTCCTCTTATAGGAGAATCCATCGTGTTTTCCCGAGTTCTTGGTGCTGAGAAAATACCTCATCGAATTCATCTCAGTGCATATATCGAATATGAAGATGCTGTCCTCCTGAAGGAGGTTGCCCAGATTTTGCAGTGTTTTCGCTATACTATCCTGGGACATAATGTAGTTTATGCTGTCATAGAGGCAGAGCGCGGCACCGAAGCTACCGATTTCCCCAAGCTCAGTCATGTCGGCGCACATAAACTTGATATTAAGTCCGAGCTTCTCTGATTTTTCCTTCGCTTTCTTTATCATAGGCTCAGAGGAATCGGCCCCACAGATGTTGAAACCACTTCCGGCAAGCTCTATTGCTAAGCTCCCTGTACCGCAGGCGATATCTATTATATCTGGATAATTCAGACCATGCCTCGTCAGAAGGGAATCGATATAATCGGACCACTGTGGATAATTCACATGTTCCATCACGAAATCATATATCTCTGCAAGCTTGGAGTAAGGTGCACACCTTACCGTCTTTTTCCTTTTCCAGGATAACATCGCTTTCTCCAAATAAAAATGCCAGCATATCAGGCTGGCCAGTCCCAGGATTTCCTCTCATCCCTGAGGATACGGCAAAAGTTCCTAGCTTCGGGTTTTGAAACATTTCCAATTGGAATATCCACAACCTCTATCTCGAGGGTTCTGTCCAAAAAATCCAACGTTATCCTCTGACCAGGAAATACCCTTCTCCCAGCCTTTGCCTTAACTCCATCTATAAAGACTATCCCCTCATCACAGGCCCTCTTGGCCGATGACCTCTGTTTTACTATACGACATTTCCTGAGATATTGATCTAATCTCAAATTCGCTTTCCTGAGAAATCTATATTTCTATCTTTACCTCTACGTATATCCTCTCCCTCTGCTTCTCTATAGCCTCCTGGAGAACCTTATCAATTTTGCTTTGGAGCACCATGTTCCTTATTATATCGTAGTTTTTCTCGATGGTTATGGGCCCGCCTTCGACCCTTTCGTCAAGTCTCACTATGTGATAGCCATTCTCACTATCTATAGGTTCGCTTATATCTCCAGGCTTCATGTCTTTCACAATCTCCCTTATATCCTCTGGCAGCTCGTCTGTGGCTGCCCACATCAGGAATCCCCCTTTTCCCTTCGTGGTTTCATCCTCCGAGTATTTCTTAGCCAATTCGGAGAAATCTTCACCGGACAGGGCCCTACCCCTGATCATCCTTATCCTTTCAAGTGCTTTCTGTTTATCCACCACATCGGGAGTTGTGTATATAAGTATATGGCTAAGCTCGACGGTGTCCCCTTTTTTCTTTTCGACTCTGATTATATGGAATCCAAGCTGCGTCTCAATTATATCGCTTATATGCCCGGGCTCCATCGAGAAGGCAACCCTCTCGATCTCCGGAAGCAGACTGCCCTTCTCGAAGGCACCGAGGTAGCCTCCGGAACCCTTTGTAACAGGATCATCGGAGTATTCTCTCGCAAGCTTCCGGAAATCCTCACCCGACCTGAGCATTCCGAGGACTTTCTCAGCTTTCTGTAGGGACTTGACTTTTGTGCTCTCACTTGGGCTGAACTTCACCAGTAAATGGCTAAGGCTTACACTCTCAGGCTGCATGGGAAGGCTGTCGGCATATGTACTGTAGAACTTTTCTATATCTCCAGGGGAGACTGACACAGTCTGTGCCAGTTTTGCTATCATATTCTGCTTCATAAGATAGTTCCTGATTATCTTTCTGAACTTGGATCTCAGTTCTCGTTCGGTCAGGCCTTCCTCCTTAAGCTGGCGTTGGAACTCGTCTTCTCCCCTCTCTCTTTTCATCTCATTTATCTGTTGCTTAAGGGCGGCTTCCACCTCCTTGGGTTCTACCTTGATCGTAGTATCTTCTTTAGCCTTGGCAAGGAGGATCATATCGGAGATCATGCTCTCGAAAACTGCTGCTTCGAGCTTCCTGAGCTTCTCGGGGTCCTCAGTCCTTGGATCAATTCCTATCTGCCACATCTCAAGTTGAACGGTCTGTTTCACTTCGGAGAGGAGTATTATCTCATCTCCGACTATTGCGGCAATCCTGTCGACTATTTCTTCCGCAGAGCAAGCGGTATGTGGAAAGATGAGTAGTGTCGCCGCCAAAACTATACTCATCATGATGTATGATAGCCATACTTTCGGAGATGGATCTCGATATACTATCATTTCTTGTACTCCTCATCTATAAGATCTTTATTCAACTCGATATTGCTCTCGGATTTAAGTTCTGCCAGAAGTCTGGCAACTGCCTCCTTCTGTCTTTCGGCATATACCTCAGCTATTATCTCGTCCCTTACCTCATCGAGCTCTTTCAAGGTCCCGGGCTGCTTTTTCTCTACGATCTCAACTATGTGGTATCCGAGTTCCGTTTTTATCGGATAGGAGATAGTCTTGGGCTTCATGTCTATCACAGCCCTCCAGAAACTCCGGTCCACCATCCCTTCGGAGAAGTACCCGAGATCTCCTCCACTCTGTGAGGATATGTCCAGAGATTCCTCTTCTGCAATCTTCGCGAAATCCTCACCCGATATGACCCTTGAGCGCATCTTCCTGGCCTCAGTCTTCGTATCGACAAGTATATGCCTGGCCTTGATCTCAACCTCATCCCTTGTGAACATCTCTTCGTGATTCTCGTAATATTTCCTGATCATATCCTCGGTTATATCCCCGGCAGCCCTCATCTCCCGCTCAAGGAGTTCGTTTATGACTATGTCCATCTTGGAACTCTCTATTAATCTCCTTACAGTTTTTTCCCTGTCAATTCCCTCCCTCACGGCCTCCTTGTAAAGGATCTGGTCATCTATCCAGTCATCTACTGCAGACTTCGCGTGCTTCGGGTCAGCCCAGCCGGGAACCATTTCGCGGAGTTCCTGTATAGTCAGCACTTTATCGTCAATTCTGGCTACTACCGGAGAGCTTTCTTTCCTCTCACAACCTGATGTGGCTATGAAGGCTAAAGCTAAAAGCCCAAGGATAGCAGTTCTACAGATCGTTCCCATCTTGTCTCTCCTTCCGGGGCTCCCTTTTCAGGAACGCTTAGGCTCCATCTCCGGATCCCAATATTTCAAGGCGTTGTCGTACACAGTCACTATGTCAGCGTACTTCTCCCTGAGCTTTTCGAGAAGCTCTTCAAAGTACTTCTCAGTGAGCTCAGACTTGACGTAATTGGTCGCCTTTTGCTTAACGTCATCAAATTCCTGATAAACTTCGTCTTTCTTTTCGATTACTCTGAATATTGAATAACCTTTATTTGCTTTAACCGGCCCCGTGAGCTTGAGCAACTCAGCCTTTTTGACCTCTTCCGTGAGATCTCCATACTCCAGGTTCCCAGGATTAAAGATAGCTATACCACGGTTATTGCGCGGTATGTCTGGACGGAGTGAGTGCTTCTTGGAGAGTTCCCCCATATCGGCACCATTCTCTATAAGCTTCTTGAGGCTGTCAGCTTCCTGCTTGGTTTGAACGAGGATCTCCTGTATGCGGAATGATGCCAGGACCCTGAACGTGTCCCTGTTCCTCTCGAAATAGTCGCGGACCATATCGTCAGTTATTTTGACCTTGTCCCTCGCCTCTATTGTCCTGATCCTCTCGGTTATCTGCTCATCCTCAAACTGCTTGATTTTAGACTTCACAGGTTCTTTCTCGTCAAGTTTCAGCCTTTCGATCTCGGCCGGCACAAGCACACCGAAATTGATGAAGTAGTCTATGGATCTTGCAGCATAAGTGCTGTCTCTCGGTGGCGTAAAATTTCTTATTCTAGACATTTTGAGGATAAAATCCAAGTAATCCTCTACCGTTTTTCTGTTTTTGCCATATCTGATGAGGGTCAAGTTTTTCTCATCTTCAGAAAAAGCATTCGCGTTAAATTTCCGATGCTCGACGATCTTTGATATTATAAGCTGCACAACATCATCTTTGACCTTCAGATGGTACTTTTTCCTGAGATTGCTTATGTACTCAGTTTCTCTTTTCATGCGCTTCTGTCTGTAGCACTGCCCCTCGATTTCCTGCTTGGTCTCCGGATCGAGCTTCTCGAAATCCGTATCAGCGATATCTGTCACCTTAATTATCTGAAAGCCGTAATTCGACTGTGCAGGGCCGATGATACTGCCGACCTTCGAGTTGAATGCCTCTTTCTGATAGGGTTGTATTCCTATCGACCAGGTCTGCCAGCCGACGTCCCCGCCGAGCTCGCGTGATCTCTTGTATATCGAAACATTCCTTGCAATGTCCTCGAACTTCTCCCCTTCGGAAATCCTCTCCATCACTCGGTCTGCCTCTTGCTTAGTGCTCACGCCTATCATGCTGATCCTTACTCTTTTGCGGTAGTTGCTATTTCTAAAGAAGTCGAGGATCTCCTTCTTTGTAATCACGCTGTCGATCTTGCTTCTGATCTCTCTTCTGTGGAGTTCCGCTTCCACCAACTGTCTTTTCTTAGTGGCGACCTTTCCGGCCAAATCCTTGTCATATCCCCTCGATCTGGCCTCCATAAGGAGAAGTTCTTTATCTACAAGGGTTTGCAGATATCCCCTCTTTATCTCTTCGTCTGTTTCTCCCTTAGGCTTGTAAGCCTTGGGTATTTTTTCCAAGGCCTTGTTCAGGTCACGGATGGTTATCTTTTTATCTCCCACCTTGGCGACTACCATGTCGGATTTACTTTCGCATCCGGAAAGAACAAGCACAGCGGCTAAAATTAGAATTGCTTTCCCCACGGTCTACCCCCTCTCTGAGGATTAAGGTAAGCTTAAACTGTCAAAAGTTTTAGAGAAAATATGAAATCAGGATATAGCTTGCAAGAAATTTCTCGCACACTCGAGCCTCTCGGTCTCATTTCTTCCCTCAAGATTAACCTCCACTGCGGCCTTTTCCGCGAAGGAGAAGCCGATCTGAAGGGCAGTTCTCCTGACAAGCTCCCAGATATACTCCCTGGACAGCTCCTTTTCAGGGTGGAAGGTAAGCTTCATCTTGCCGCCACTGAGGTAGAGCTCAGAGAGCCCTGCCCGCTTCGAGGCGATCCTGAGATATGCTGCTTCGATAAGCGCTTTACCGCAGGGTGGTATCCTGCCATAGCGATCGAAAAGCTCCTGCTCTATTTCCCAGACTTCAAGGTACTTCTCAGCTCTGGCGATCCTCCTGTAAAAGGAGACCCTCTGCGTTTCGTCAGGTATATAGTCGTCGGGGAAATAAGCGCTCACCTTGACTTCTACTTTCGGCTCAGGCCCGGACGGTGCCTCCCCCTTTATCTCGGCTATCGCCTCCTTTAGGAGCTTGCAGTAGAGGTCGAATCCGACCGCGACTATGAAACCATGCTGCTCCTTGCCGAGAATGTTCCCGGCACCACGTATCTCGAGGTCGCGCATGGCGACCTTGAAACCGGAGCCGAGTTCGGTAAACTCCTCTATTGCCCTTAGCCTCTTCCGGGCCTCCGGAGTTGTCTTTCGATCCTTGGGGGTCAGAAGATATGCAAAGGCCTGGCGGTTGGACCTGCCAACACGTCCCCTGATCTGATATAGCTGCGAAAGACCTAAGGTATCTGCGCGGTCTATTATTATGGTGTTGACGTTCGGGATATCGATGCCGGATTCTATTATCATCGTCGATACGAGGCAGTCATACTTGCCATCCATAAAATCTATGATGACCCTCTCGAGATGTTTCTCTGGCATCTGGCCGTGGGCTACGACGAATCTGACCTGGGGAAGAAGTTCCTTCAAGAATTCGGCCATCGAGTCTATTGTCTGCACCCTGTTGTGGACGAAATATACCTGCCCTCCACGATCGATCTCGCGGAGTACCGCCTCAGCTATACGGTCCTCGTCGAAAGGTATAATCTCTGTGCGGATCGGAAGGCGGTACTTCGGGGGGGTAGCGATCGTTGACATATCGCGGACCCCCATGAGTGACATATTGAGAGTACGAGGTATAGGTGTAGCAGTCATCGTGATCGCATCAACTTGGCGGCGAAGCTTCTTGAGTTTCTCCTTATGAGATACCCCGAAACGCTGCTCTTCATCTATCACTACAAGCCCCAGGTCCTTCATACGCACATCTTTCGAAAGGAGACGGTGGGTGCCTATGACCATATCAACCGTGCCATTACTGAGACCCTCTATCACCTTTTTCTGCTCGGACGTGGTCCTGAAACGGCTCAACATCTCCACCGTGACGGGGAAATCCGCAAGCCTCTCGCTGAAAGTCCTGTAGTGCTGCTCGGCAAGCACTGTAGTAGGAACGAGCACCGCAACCTGCTTACCCTCTGTCATCACTTTGAAGGCGGCCCTTATGGATACCTCTGTTTTGCCGTATCCGACATCCCCGCAGATCAGTCTGTCCATAGGGGAGGCTGATTCGAGATCCCTTTTTACTTCCTCCGTTGCCTTGAGCTGGTCTGGGGTCTCCTCATAGATAAAGGATGCCTCGAGTTCCCTCTGCCACTCGGTGTCCGCCGAGAAGGTGTATCCTGGCCTGGCGTTCCTTTCGGCATATAGCTCTACGAGCTCCCTGGCCATCTTGAAGATACCCTTTCTCGTGCGGGATTTTAGCTTCTCCCAGGCTGCCCCCCCGATCTTTGAAAGGACCGGGACCTGCACTCCCTCGGATGAGTATTTCTGGACGCTGTTAAGGTTTTCTATGGGTATGTAGAGTCTGTCCCTATCCTGATATTCTATGTTTAGACACTCTTTCTTTACGCTATCCACGGCTATAGTTTTAAGTCCGAGATACCTACCTATACCGTGATCCTCGTGTACGATGTAATCTCCCGGCGAGAGGGCATCGAGGCTCGGGAGGGGGATACCGATTTTGAATTTCCTGTAACGGTACCTCCTCCTATAACGGCTGAATATCTCGTGGTCATTTATGAGAACGGCCAGGGCCTCCGGGAAGGTAAATCCAGAATGGAGCCCACCCACCTCTATCGAAATCCTTGCCGATATATCGTCCCAGAAGGGATTCTCTTCCAGAAGATCTCTCAGCCTCTCAGATTGGCCACTATTGTCGCAGAGTATAACTATATCGTAGCCCTGCTTTGCGAGGCGTTCGAGATCTTCGTTGAGCACCTTCAGGTTCCTCTCAAATTGCCTTCCGGACATCGATCCGAACTCGATATATTCGCCTTCAGCAGGGGCTATGGCAAAGTCCTCGACACTCCTGAATTTGCTGAAAGAATTAGCTATTTCGGAAAACTTCGGGAATATGGAACTGAAGCTCAAGTCGGGGCATCTCGCGAGGTAGGTCTTGCCGAAATCTTCCTCTGCCCTTATGCCCGCCTCCTCGACCTCGTCAGGTTCGATCAGGAAGAGTATCGATCCCGGACTGAAGTGATCAGCAAGCCCCGATATAGATCCGTAGATTGCCGGAAGGTAGAATTCGAGCCCTTTGGAGAAATCCATCATTGATAGCATGTCTCGGAGTTGCCCGCTATCTTCAGAGATAGGTAGGTCCCTGAGAGCCCTTTCCACTATGTCTTCCCTCAGGATAGCCTCACTTCTCGGAAGTACAAGGGCCCTCTCCAGGTGCTTTACAGATCTCTGGGAAGTTATATCGAACTCCCTGATCGAGTCCACTACATCCCCGAAGAATTCGACCCTCACGGGATTTTCCGAGCCAAAGGAATAGATGTCAACTATCCCTCCACGGACGCTCATCTGGCCGACAGTTTCGACCATATTGACCCTCTCGAAGCCATTCTCAGCAAGCTTCGAAAGGAAGGAACCAAATTTGATATCGCTCCCTGGCTTGATTTCCGTAACAGCTTCCTTGAAGATATCGGGGGGAACCGTGGGTTGCATCGCCGCCTGAATTGTGGCTACGGTAACGCCAGAACTTCCGGAAGCGAGGAGTGAAAGGGTTTCGATCCTGAGTCCGACTTCATCGATTCCCGGACGGCCACCCTCGGACAAGGGCGCATCCCAGGCCGGGAAATAGCTGACCTTGTCCCTGCCAAGGATCACCTCGAGGTCATCCTTCAGCACCTCCGCCCTCTCGGCATCGGGGAAGATGGCAAGTATCGATTTTCCGGTCGCCTCGCTGAGGAAAGACAATAGAAAGGCCAAAAGCGACCCCGAGATGCCGTGGACCTTAACAGGCTGGGGCGCTTCCGAGAAGATCTCTTCCAGCAGCTTTAAGAAGGGAGATGAGCTTTCAATCCTTTCCCTGAACTCTTTCAAATGCATATCTCTCAGAAAAACATGGCTAAATCAAAAAGGGTAGAAGCCGGATCTACCCCCCCAAAACTGTGTAAAGATAGCTAATAACAGGAGGTTTGTCAAGTCAATCACAGGCCGAGCGAATAACTCACCTGATGTCGACGAAATCATCCGGGAAGCCTTGGTATTAAAGTCAAAGTGGCGAAGCGATTCCAGGTTAAACGGTCGGATCACTTCACCACATTTCATGACTGATCTCGGACATAAGCTCTCGTTTAACGAATCCTAAGCCCAAGCTCCTTAAGCTGATCTTCACTAACGTCGGAAGGAGAATTGTCCATCAGTGAAGCAGCACTGCTTGTCTTGGGAAAAGCTATGACTTCCCTTATGGATGGCGAGCCGGTAAGGAAGGCACAGATCCTGTCGAATCCAAGGGCTATCCCTCCGTGTGGTGGGGCGCCATAGTCGAGAGCTTCGACCAGGAAGCCGAACCTTTCCCGGGCCTCCTCAGGCGGTATGTTGAGGGTATCGAATATCTTCATCTGGAGATCGCTGTCGTTTATACGTATGCTCCCACCACCTATCTCAGCACCGTTCCAGACCAGGTCGTACGATCTCGCCCTCACCTTCTCAGGGTCGGATTCCAGGTGGTGAAGGTCCTCCTCCATGGGGGATGTGAAGGGATGATGCATGGATGTGAGCCTCCCTTCCTCCTCGCTGTATTCAAAGAGCGGGAAGTGCATAACCCAGGTAAATGCATTTTTCCCCTTATCTATGAGTCCGAGGGCCTTTCCGAGATGGAGTCTGAGGTTAGAGAGGGTCTGTGAGACAACCTTAGAGGTGTCCGCAACCAGAAGGATGAGGTCACTTTCGGATGCCTCCATCCTCTCAGACAACCTCTCAAGGAGCGAAGGTGCGAAGAACTTAGCTATCTGGGACTCGAGTCCCGAGCTTCCCGCCTTCATCCAGGCGAGACCTTTCGCACCGGAGGATTGAGCCAGGGATACGAGGTCATCTATCTGCTTTCTTGAAAAAGAGGAACACCCCTTCGCGTTTATACCCCTTACTTCGCCGCCCTTACCTATGACCTCTCTGAAGACGTTGAAGCTGCTTTCGGAGGCTATGTCGGTCACATCCACAAGCTCCAGGCCGAAGCGCATGTCGGGCTTGTCAATCCCATACCTTGACATCGCCTCGTCATAGCTCATCCTCGGGAAATTCGGATCGACCTTCAATCCTATGGATTCCTCGAGCATCCTGGCCATAAGCCCCTGGGTGACCTTCAGTATGTCCTCTTCTTCCACGAAAGACATCTCAATGTCTATCTGGGTGAACTCGGGCTGGCGGTCAGCCCTCAGGTCCTCATCCCTGAAGCACTTGACGATCTGGAAATATTTCTCAAACCCCGATATCATCAGCAATTGCTTGTAGGTTTGGGGAGACTGAGGGAGGGCGTAGAACTTTCCCTTGTATATGCGGCTTGGCACGAGGTAGTCCCGCGCACCTTCCGGGGTGCTTTTCATGAGGAAGGGGGTTTCTATCTCTATGAATCCCTGTTCATTAAGGAACTTCTTTGTGCTGAAGGATGCACTGTGCCGGATCATCAGGTTTCGCTGCATTTCCGGGCGTCTCAGATCCAGGTAGCGGTATTTCAGCCTCAGATCCTCCCCCACCTGTACGTTATCCTCTATGGCGAATGGAATCGGCTTAGACCTGTTAAGTATGCGGAGTTCGTGACAGAAAACTTCTATCTCTCCTGTCCCAAGCTTCGGGTTAGCCATCCCTTCGGGCCTCGCCCTGACCTCTCCCGTGACGGCTATGACGAACTCGGGACGCAGGGCGTCAGCTTTCCTGTGCACTTCTGCTTCATACTCGGGATTGAAAACAGCCTGCGTTATTCCACAGCGGTCCCTCAAATCAACGAAGATGACCCCGCCGTGGTCGCGCCTCCTTGAGATCCAACCCATAAGTGTAACTTCCTTACCTATATCCCCGCTCCTGAGTTCACCACAGGTGTGAGTCCTCTTCATTCCTTTCATGCTTTCGCCCATATCTCATATCTCCGTTAAATTTCATAAAACTTATTCAGTGTTTTTCAGGATTTACAGCCGACATATGCGAAGGTTACAAACTTATCTTTGGGGCTCTGGGAGCCCCAATTAACCGTAACAGCCACCATGAATTTCGACCTCCGATCCGATGCGGTTTTAACTATTCTGCATCTAAATTCCACTGTTCTCCCTTCCCCTGGCTTCACATCTCCAAGCTCTGCAAAATCGTTCCCGACGATCTCGAGACCATCCCCGGCAAAAAGGCTGAGGTCTACCTGTTTGGCCTCAGCCGAACCGTTATACACTGTAGCTCTCACAGGAAAAGGGATACCATATCTGACCTCATCATCGACCGTGATTTCGGCCTTCAGAGGTATACGGCCCCAGCTATACTTCACCTTGGAGAATATCGAGGCACCTGCTATGGCCCATTCTATCCTCGGATAGGGCCCACAATTTCCGAAGCAGGCCCTGCTGAGATCATGCGAGAATACCCCTTCGAGGGGATCTCCCAGATAGAAGGAATCCATCGCTTCCTCCATGCGCCTGTAGAACTCGGCCGGACCTGGTGGGTCGAGGCTCTTCTGAAGTAGGTCCCAATCTATTGATTCGCCTATTAAGAGGTTTACCTGGCCCTTCCGTATGTAATTCGGCCAGCTTTTGTTCATCTGCCTGCAATGCTCTGCGTTCGATTCATATAGCATAACTGCACATGCTGTCACACCGGCATCGTTGAACATAACGGGGTCCTGGCCATGCTCGTAGCCGTGTTCCCAACCGAGCATGAAGACCCACCAAGGTTTCTTGCTTCCGGAAGCTACTATGAGGTCGTTTACTATGGTTGCCATACTGTGTGCGCGCCACCAGTTCCAGCGATCCACAATATCGAAAGGTTTCTCGATCTCGATCTTCAACGCCAGCCATCTCGCCTTCTTCCCGAAAGACATCTGATCCCATCTTTTCGGGACTTTTATATCCATCTCTCTGACGAAATCGTCAACCATCTCATACCCGCCAAACCCGGTCCTTATATAATCCAAACCTATATAATCGACGTTCGGATCAGAATCGAGTTTCTTCACGAGTTCCAGGATATCGTTGAACCTCTTGGGGTCCGATATGGATACCCTGTGTGGGTGGTACATCCTGCCCGAGGGCTTCCAGTAGTCGAGTGAGTAGGTATAGCTCAAATCTTTGAGCTTCTCGCCCCAGAGGAAATAGCACCCTATCCAGCCACCAAATTTGAATCCAGCGTTGTGTACTCTCTCGGCAACCTTCGGGAAAATTTTCACGTTTGTTTCATACCAGGGAGAACTGTCCGTCACCTCTCCCCATCCCTCTATGGTCTGCCCGGCCGAATACCATACCGCATCTGCGCCGAGGAAGTTGGCCCACCTTGCGAAAGACCCCTTTCTCCTTACGCCATCAACCGGGTCAGGAAAGGATTTTTGCAGTATATCGACCGTCGATTCTATGGTCATAACGCAAAGGCCCTTTACGCCGAGTTCGGGGGGCTGACGCCCCTCTATCTCCAGATCGATCTTTCCCTCGGAGTATACGAGCGAATCTGGACCCATAATTTCGGCGCAGATGCTATAAATTCCAAGCTCGGGGTTCCATGGCACAGGGATGTATCCCTTCCAGACTCCTTCACTGTATTTGCTCAGCCTGACATCCTGTAATCTTCCTGGAAGCTCTACCGGAAGATCACCTCTGACCAGTGAGGCAAATGCCTCAAGCTCTCCCATCTCTCGATAGCTGCTGTCAGACTCAACACTTACCGGAATCAGCTCGTATCTGTAGAAGCTATCTTTCGGGAGCGAGATATTGAGGGCAGCCTCGCAGGCTGTGAGAGCCATAACTATGATAGCCGAAGCGGACAGAGCCGCTTTAAATTTCCCTTTTATCTCCATATCCACCACAAAAAAGCGTAGCCAGCGGCAGTTGCAGCGATGGTGAAAGGAACCCCTATCCTTACGAACTGCAGGAAGCTGGTTTTATAACCGTTCCTCTTCAATATGCCCACTGAGACGATGTTCGCCGCAGCCCCTATGGGGGTTATGTTTCCGCCGAGGCATGAGCCTATGAGGAGGCCGAAGACGAGCAGATACGGTGAACTCCCGACCTCTTTGGCCAGTATATGAGCCACAGGTATCATCGCAGTTATGTAAGGAACATTGTCTATGAAAGCCGAAAATAGGACCGAAAACCACACTATGAAGGTATAGTTCCAGAAAAGGCTACTTCCGGTAACCGAAGTGATCCAGTGAGCCAGATCTTCTATGAGGCCCACATCTTCGATGCTTCCCACCATCACGAATATCCCGGCAAGGAAGAAGGTCGTTTCCCAGTCATAGCTTTTCAATGTCTCTACACCCTTACCCTTTTCCCTCGCAAACTGCCAGACCAATCCGGCTGCACCGAACAGGAGGCAGATCACCCCCGCAAGGTAGTCGAAATCCGGATCGACCAGGGGCGAAGCCGCAAGGGCCACTATCATCCCTACAAGCAGGGTGGTCGGGATCCAGCTTGTTGGCCTCTCTAAAGGTATCTTTGTTACCGGTTCCCGGTATTTTCTGAATATGAAATATAGCACGATAAATGAAACAATCGCTCCTATCTCCACGGCGAAAAATATCCCCGGATTTCCCTTGAAGAAAAAGAAATCGTTGAAGCTCATCTTCTCATAGCCGGCAAGTATCATGCTTGGGGGATCGCCTATGAGCGTAGCAGTCCCCTGTAGGTTGGAGCAGATTGCCAGACCTATAAGGAATGGAGCAGGGGATACACGGAGTCTCCTCGCCAGGGCAAGTGCCACTGGCGCCACGATTAACACGGTGGCGACGTTCTCTATGAATGCCGAGAGGAAGCTCGAGAGGATGCAGACCCACAGGATCGCCATACCGACGGTATGCGACCTGCTAACAAGTATATCAGAAAGGAGCACGGGGACCCTGGAGTGTATAAACAGCTCAGCGATCACAAGGGTCCCGGCGAATATACCTATGACGTTCCAGTTTATAAAATAGGGAATCTCCCTGAGTTCAAGGTTTCCGAAAGCCAATATAAGGAGGATCCCAATCCATATCGCAACTGCTTTACCTCTGTGGAAAAGTATGAGGTAGAGATAGGTTACAGAAAATACAACGAGGGTAAAGGCTTTGACATCCAAAGCTGGGCCTCCCTTTCTATATATTGAAGGCCCTGCTCGGGCGGTACTGGTCGGCGACCGAAAGCTCAAATTGGCTTATCTTGTTCTTCAGGAGGTATCTCCTGGTAGTTTCGATCGCGAGTTCAGGGGTGTTGTTTTCCCTACTCAGGTGGGCCAGTATTACCTTCTCAAGGCCCTCCCCCGCGAGGGTACTTATGGCTTCCGCAGATTCGGCGTTGGAGAGGTGCCCGAACTTTCCCATTATCCTCCGCTTGAGCTCCCAGGGATATGGGCCGTTCATAAGCATCTCCGTATCGTGGTTCGCCTCAAGGATTACGAGACCTGCCCCTTTGATCGATTCCATGACTAGCTTGGTTACGTATCCGAGGTCTGTGACTATACCGACCTTCGAGTGACCATCGGTTATGTAGAACTGGACCGGGTCGGCAGCATCGTGTGGGACACTGAAGGGGTGGATGTAAAAGTTACCTAACACGAACCCCTTTCCGGTCTCGAAATGTTCGATCCCCTCGCTTCCTTTCAGCACTTGGCTCAAGGCTTCCATAGTCCTAAGGTTAACGTAAATCGGTATGCCGAGGCTACGGGCCACAGCCCCAACGCCCTTTATATGGTCCGAATGTTCGTGACTTACAAGGAGGGCGGATATCTGCTTGATGGAGGCTCCCACAGAGCTCAACCTTCTTGATATCTCTTTGCAGCTCAATCCTGCATCTACGAGTATGGCTGTGTTTCCACTCTCTACGTATACAGAATTTCCAAGGCTTCCACTGGCAAGCGCGCAGACCCTCAAATTCCCCTCCCTGCTTGAAATCCATGAACACCAAGGATAAAAAAACCGTCCCCGAAAGTCAAGCAAATTATCCGACGCAGCGCGGTCGGAGCAATCAGGCGTATTTTCGGATACTGGTGCAGTATCCAAGCTTTTCTCTTTTTGAAACTAATATTCTCCTTGCACTTAGAGAATTTATTTTATATAATCTCGAAAAAGGGGTTTTACGATCCTCTAATTTCCCCTGTATAGGACCAGTTGAAAAATACCATCCCATCTTTTCGGAGGTAGGGAGGCCACATGAAGAATGTGCTTGTTGTAGATGACGAGCCGATGATACGCGATCTGATACGTCAGACACTTGAAGATCGCTACAAGGTAGTCGAGGCTTCCAACGGTGAGGAGGCACTGAGGCTTCTTGAGTCATCTCGGCCGGACCTTATCATACTCGACATAATGATGCCGGGGATCGACGGATATACTGTTGTGGCGAAGGTAAGGGGTAATCCGAGGACAAAGGATATTCCTGTTCTCATATTGAGCGCCAAAACCGGTGAAGTATACGAAAGGATAAGCGAGAGGTTCGGCGCTGTCGATCACGTCGGGAAGCCGATAGGTATAGAATCGCTCGCGGAAAAAGTCAGTTCCATACTTGGCGATTAAAAGGCTGGTGATTTGCTATGGATATCAGAGATATAATATCTGAGATTGGAATAGCTTCACAGGAGGAGCTGGCCGGTATCCCTACGGGTGAAGACCTGGTGAACAGAGTGGCAGAGATCAAGTCGATCTCGGGGGATGAGATATTGTTTGCCATAGGGGAAAAGCTTGGTGTACCGTATGTCAGATTATCCACGGAGTCGATCGATCCCGATGTGGCCAAGCTCATCCCAGCAGAGGTCTGCCGCAATCACTGCATATTCCCGATACTGGCGGAGGAAGGGGAGATAACTGTTGTTTTCGCCGACCCGACTGACCCTCTGGCTGAAGGAGATATCGTCACCGTCACTGGAAGGAAGGTGAGCAAAGCGATAGGGAATAGGGGGGATATCTCGAGGTGTATAGATGCCATCTGGGGGAAGCCAAGGGTTGTTCCATCGTCCCTTGCAGGCGGCAAATTTGAGGAACTTCCCACCGAGCTCGTCGAGGATAGATCAGGTATTACCTTTGTATATTTCCACCTCACGCAGGCGGTTGAAGAGGGGGCGGAGGAGATACTAATAGGGCCGTCGACCGGAGCCGCAAGAGTAAACTACCGGGTCGAAGGGGAGTTGATTTCCAAGGGCGAGGTACCTTTCGAACTCCTCACTGGGGTTGCAAGTAGAATCAGAATAATGGCGGGCATGGAATTTCCGGAAAAACCTGACTTCCAGAGGGGTAGGCTAAAGACCGAGATACTTGGAAACCCGATCCTTATAGAAGTCTATATAGCCCCCTTGATGAACGGGGAGTCGATTGTGCTGAAGCTTCTGGATATAGCTGATGGCTCCGGTGTTCTCCCTGCTGAAGTAATGAAATCGTTGAAGGCAAAATCAGGTATAGGCATATTGTGCGGTGGGGATGTCAGCATTGTACCTATCATATCGGAGCTTTGCGATGGCTCGAGAAAGGTGGGGATCGTGTCCCCGAGGACACGCGGCTGGGAGTATATGGAACTCTGCAGTGCTATTGACTTATCTGTCCTCGAAAGTGGGCATCATCCTGCATTAAGTATCATTTCCGAGATTTTCGATGTCATCGTTTGGGATGACTATCCTGAACCCGAACTTGTAAAGCAGTTTTTCGTCATGTCCGGAGATCGCGACCTTGTCATTTTCAGGCTCCCTCTGCCCAGCTCACTCAGGGGTATGGAGTACCTGAGGGAGATAGGGCTACCGCCTGTGGTTATAGCATCGTCGCTACTTTTCATAACAGCAGAAGAGTCATTCCCCAAGCTCTGCACCCATTGCAGGAAGGAGGCACCCGACAGAGAGGGTCCCCGAAGGTTTGTACCTTCTGGATGCGAGAACTGCGGTGGCAAAGGTTTCGTCGGCAGCCTGAAGCTCAGCGAGACACTGGTGGTCTCTGATGAAATTGAGGAAGCACTTCTTTCAGGTGTACCCTACCAGATACTGAAGGAGGTTGCTGAAAGGTCGGGGTTCCGTCCAATATCATCTGCTGCATCTGAACTAGCTTCTCTGGGTGAGATATATCTTGATACGCTGTGACTCTGATTGAGGTAGCCATCTATGGCTAAGGTTCTCGACAGGATCTTGAAACGTGCTTCCGAGAAGGACGCCTCGGACCTCCACATAAAGTCGGACTTCCCTCCGGTAGCACGCATCCATGGCGATATCGTGCCTATCATACCGAAGCCGATATCCAGAGAGAACGTGAGGAAGATGATCTATGAAGCGATGAAATCGGATCAGATAAGGGATTTCGAGGAGAATCTGGAGATAGATTTAGCCTATGAGACGGAAGATTCGATACGCGTAAGGGCCAATATTTTCCACCAGAACGGTGGCATCTCGGGGGCCTTTCGCTTCATACCTTCGAAGGTGATAACGGCTGAGAAACTGGGACTTCCTGAAAGTGTTATTAACTTGACGCATTTCAGAAAGGGGCTTGTTCTTGTCACGGGACCCACCGGAAGTGGTAAATCCACCACCCTTGCGGCGCTTATAGATCATATAAATTCGACGAGGAATGGCCACATAATAACTATAGAGGATCCAATAGAGTTCATACACGGCACGAAAAAGTGCCTGATAAACCAGAGGCAACTCGGGTCGCATACCAAATCGTTTGCTGCAGCACTCAGGGCTGCCCTGAGGGAGGATCCGGACGTTATACTGGTTGGAGAGATGAGGGATCTGGAGACGACACAGATGGCGCTCCATGCTGCAGAGACCGGGCACTTAGTTTTCAGTACCCTTCACACCACTGGTGCCACAAAGACAGTCGACAGGATAATAGACGCTTTTCCGGCCGAACAGCAGTCACAGGTGAGAACCATGCTGTCTGAGACCATCAAGGGAGTGGTATCCCAGATACTGTTGAAACGCTCCGATGGTTCCGGGAGATGCGCGGCACTGGAGATCATGGTGGTTACCCCGGCGTGCGCCAATATGATCAGAGAGGGAAAGACCTATCAGCTCCTTTCGGTGATACAGACCGGCAAGAGCTATGGCATGCAGACGCTGGACCAATCTCTCCTTGAGCTTGTGAACAAGGAGATGGTCTCAAGGGAGGATGCCTATGTAGTCTCTGAGGATAAGAGGGGTTTTAGTTAGTAAAAGGAATTGTACTGATGGATAAAGATTTCGAAGAAGATAAGGAAATATTAGATCAGCTTGCCGATCCGGTTGATATAGAAGCTTTCTCAAACCTTATGGAGTACGCCCACAGCCATAACCGGAGCGCTGCATCCCTTATACGTGAGGAACCAAATTTTACTTCCCGTTCGATGGTGAGAAAGCTCTGCATGAAAGATAAGAAGAGGGTTCTTGGGGATTACATAAGAAGCTTTGTTAGGAAGATGGCATGGGTGAACAGGAAGGGAATGTAAAAACCGGTAGAGCCAAGAGGGAAAGTTCCAGGATAATTACGAAAAAACGGCCTTGGAAAGCCGCTCGAAAGGTTATGGTAGCGGGGGTAGGATTCGAACCTACGACCTTTGGGTTATGAGCCCAACGAGCTACCAGCTGCTCCACCCCGCGTCCCTTTTGACGCCGTAAATAAAGCAAAAAGGAAGCTGGTTGTCAAGTGTTTTTTTGGCTCGCGCATAGCTGATCCTACGTTTCCGGGAGCGTCAAGTCCGATTATGGTCACCGATATACTTCGGAGGAAATCTGAAATTTAAAAAACTATAGGCTTCTATAATTAACCCAAATCATATATAAGATACTGTTTAATATATCTTTAAGATTCGTAGTATTGCTGTCTGATAGGAATCGTGTGACCTCTACTCCTGAAAGCAATTAAAAAGTTTTTGTGAAAAAGGTAAATTTATCATTGACAACGGCCCCATATTGTTGTAAAATACCGATAAAATAGCTTCTTCTTGTTATCTTGAAATTTGGGATCCTGCAACTGGAAGGAGGTGAAGCTGGATGGCAGGTAAAGCTGATATTGTGGAAGTCGTAGCCGCGAAATCAGGCATAAGCAAGAAGGCTGCGGGAGATGCTGTCAACGCCATGGTCGATTTTGTCGCCTCAACGCTCAAGAAGGGGGGCAAAGTAACCCTACCAGGCTTCGGAACCTTCTCTGTAAGCAAAAGGGCGGCCAGAACTGGGAGAAATCCGCAATCCGGTGCCGCTATAAAAATAGCTGCCAAGAAAGTCCCGAAGTTCAAGGCCGGAAAAGGCCTGAAGGATGCTGTGAAATAAAGGTTAACCGGGGTTCAATCTTTTAAAAAGAATAGTTTTTTCTCAGGGGGGATCAGTCCCCCCCCAATTTTTATGGGCCTTTCTTAGGTTTTGGAGGCCTCTTTTTTTTTGCAGATCTGCGGAAGCTCCCCGCACTCCTCATGAAATTCCTGGAAACATTCAGTCAAGAAAGCGTTGAAAAGTTCGATAATTCAGAAGGGGGGCTGAGAATGCCGGGAGCCAAATTTCGAAGCGTATCATATATCTTGTTCTTAGCGATTATACCATTTTCCTTGATATGAGATTCATGAAGAAAATGTTCAGCTCACGCCGTTACATCTCTGACCACCGATAGATGTCTCATCGATGCAGTTTATGCACTCCCTCAATAGGAAATTGGTATTATTGTGTGTATACCCCTGGGAAGCTCTGCTCTGGAGAAGGGTACCCATGGTCTCACGTACCCTCCGGAAGGGACGCTTCAGCGATCCGGTAACCAAGTTTCTTACCAGGCTCACGGATCGCTCTTTCGAAGGGCTGTACCGTACGTTAGTGCACGCTCAAAGAGATCACTTCCCCTTGAAGCTGATGATCTTATATCTAAGTCCAGGGGGAGAGTCCAAATATACTGGGACAACGAAAGAGGAATACCTGTGTTCATAAGAGG
>CAZTBA010000010.1:0-37328 GCA_964611725.1 uncultured bacterium | reverse complement strand
TTCAGAGGGTATATGAGCGTTCACATATTTCATAATACCCTCTCCGTAGCTGAGGGCTTGATAGTAATAAACACTCTTTTTATCTTTCCCGTCGAATCGGGCCCACAATTGCCTAAATTTTCTGTAGTTGGCGGCGGCCTTCTCTGCACTTCGATATTCTGAGTAGAAAAGTTTCGCAAGTTCGCTCGAGAGCTGTTTGGCTGATAATTTCCGATTCGATCTTGAAAACGCCAAAAGCTCTCTGATCTGGAGGAAAACTCCCGCAACTATGATGATGAACGCTGCTATCCCACTGATCGCAACCCAGTTCATAACCTTTATTCCCCCGGAGCATCTGGATCTCATTTATACTGTTCTATATAACTGAAATTAATCCGGGATTCTGAAAATGTCAATAGATATGATGATGCACCTTTGCGAGAGAATTATCTTTACAGGTAGTGAGAGGTACTTGACAAGGTGGTTCAGGGCTTCTATATTAGCTTGAATTTGAGAGAGGCTCTCGGAATGTTCAGAGTGGGGGCTCTCTCCTCTCAAACAAGTATGTCGTGAGGAGACTATCCTGCTCTCGGTCAGAGAAAGACGGAAAACCAGCCGAGGCGGCAGGTAATTCATCTCTTTTCCATGTTGTGGACCATATGGACTTGCCATACTCAACTGCTTAGCGATCCGGAGAAATAGCTGAAGCTTATCGGGTTGGTGAGAACTTACAGCTCAGCGTCTTTTGGTTATGCACTCATGATTGAAGAGGAAGGTTGCTTTGAAGAGGATTGCGCCGACTCGTTACTGCTATAGCTTTGATCCTGAAGAATTACCCGCCTTCAGCGTTGAGGATGGCGATACAGTCTCCTTTTTTGCGGACCATGCCGCGGCAGGGGTGCTAACATTCGAATCGACTGATGAAGACCTGGCCAATAATGGGATTGATGGCCATGCGCTTACAGGGCCAGTGGCCGTCAGGGGTACAAAACCGGGGGATGTTTTGAGGGTTGACATTATCGAGACAAGGAGTGGTGGCTGGGGCTGGGGTGAGATCGGTAATGGCATGGGACAACTTCCCGAGAGGGGAGATCACTTTCGTTTTCGCCCCTGCCGGATTGATCCCGAAAAGCGTGTGGCTCATTTTGCGGACGGCATCAACTTGCCTACAGCTCCTTTCTATGGCATCATGGGCGTCACACCTCCGGAGAAAACTGCAACGGTTTTCGCGGGTCCTCATGGAGGAAATATGGACTGCAAGGAGCTTTGCCCCCCTGCAACGCTCTTTTTGCCCGTTTTTTTAGAGGGCGCACTGTTCCTGGCGGGAGACGGACACGCTGTCCAGGGCAACGGAGAGGTGTCAGTCGCGGGATTGGAGTGTGCCGTCGAATCGAAGCTCCGTTTCTCTATCGAACGTGACATGCATTTGGACGGGCCTTTCATTGAAAAGCCATCCGCATGGATCTTTATGGCCTTCGCCGAAACCCTGGATCAAGCCGCTGCAAGCGCCACTCGTCAAGCCCTTGGTTTCCTTGAAGGCAAGAAAGGTCTCTCTCCGGATGATGCATATATTTTGGCCAGTTTTGTCATGGATCTGTGCATTACGCAGGTTGTCGATTGTCTCGTTGGTGTGCATGCGATTCTGCCAAAGAACATTTTTGAGGATCAGAGCTAAACCTTATGCACCGAGTGCATAGGCCGAACCGTAGGAGCGAGTATTGCCAAAAAGCCCGGTGCGAGAAAACCGCACGCCGATCTGTGTAGCGGCGGTTGGGTAACTGGCAATCCTAATGCGGTGACAGGTCAGTGCCAGGATAGTGTCCGAAGCTCCGCCTACGGAGCGCCAATGTCGAGTTGGGTCGAAAGCAGTGGCTCGATGTGGCTTCATTTCTCAATAACAAAACCATCACAACTCATGGGAGCAACTTCATGGATGTTAATGTACTGAAAAGCACTCCAGATGCCGTTATAACCGCTCGTCTTCATCCCTCGCATTTCAAGATGAGCGACAGCAACTACGATTCCTTGTCGCTGGCAAGCGATGGTAATCTGTATTATACCCTCTGTTCCCACAATATTGATACCTATGCCCGGGTCTATCGGTTCAACCCGAAGGATGATGAAGTGATCTGTCTGGGGGACATAGGTGAGATCGTGGGTGAAGCGGGTACGAAAAGCATCCCTCAGGGGAAATCTCATTCTCCTTATTACGAATGCGAGGGGAAGCTATATTTCGCAACGCACTGTGGGTACTATAAGGCATCGAGTAACAAGGAGGAACCGGGGGAAGTCCCTCCCGGGTACAAACCCTATCCCGGCGGACATCTTGTTTCCTACGATATGAGCACAGGGGAATTCGAGAATTTGCTGAATGCACCCGTCGGGGAAGGTATTCTGACCATAAATATGGATACCAAACGAAAAAGACTCTATGGATTGACCTGGCCAAGGGGTTTCTTCATATACTATAATGTAGACACCGGGGAAAAGAGGGATCTCGGGCGAGTATCCAGAGAAGGAGAACTGGGCGACGGGGAAACCTATTTTTGTCTGTGTCGCAGTCTCGGTATCGTTCCGGGAGATGGATCGGTGTACTTCACCAATGCGGACGGAGAGATCAAAAGGTACTACTATCCGAAAGATAGGGTCGAATCCACCGGGTTGAGTTTGAAACGGGACATCTTCGGATACTGGAACGAGCACGAGCCGGGTCACCAGGGCTATAACTGGCGGAAGGTTTTCTGGCACAGTGATTATAAGAAGTTCTTCGCCATTCATCCGAGGTCCGGTTATCTGTTCTCCTATGATCCTGAGGCCGGAAAGGTGGAGATTCTGGAACGGATAAGTGCGGACGAGTTGCGGAAGAACGGTAGATTTGAGCCTTTTCACTATGGTTATCTCGGTTTCACGCTGGGACCGGACCGTGAGACCCTGTATTATCTGACAGGAACGTATGGACTTGAAACAGAGGATGGAAGGAAAGTAAATGAGGCGCTTCATCTCACCACCTATTCCCTACGAACAGATCGGTACACAGACCATGGGGTCCTGCGTCTGGAGGATGGACGTTATCCGAACATGACACAGACCCTTGTGGTTCATCCGAACGGCAGGATCTATTCGGTTCCCTGGATAGAAAAGCTGGAAAAGGATCGTTCAGCGGACGACAAGGTTGGGCAACAGGTGGACCTGATCAGTTTCGACAACCCGCTCACATCCCATCCTGGGGAACCGAGCGTGACGTGAAACTTGCGTCTGATGCAGTGGCATATGCCGCCGATCACGATGTGAGACTTGCTCTCGAGAATGGGCAACTTTCTTTCCTTGTTGATGCTATCGAAAACGTGGAAGGGTTGGGAATTTGCCTTGATGTGGGCCATGTTTATTTCACACCGAATCCCATGAGCGAATTCCTGGAAATCCTGAAAGATCGGATTATTCATTTGCATATACAAGATATCTTGCCAAAAACCGAAGATAGTCTGCCACGTACAGCAAGAGATCACTACACACCAGGGACAGGAGGGGTCCCTGCTGCGGATTGGGAACTTTTGGCAGAAACGCTTAAGGAGGTTGATTTCCAGGGCACAGCCGTATTTGAAATCCTGCCAAGAAATCCTCTGCAAACAGCTCTTTGGGGAGTGAATTTCATGCAAAAGCTCTTGGACGACTGATTATTTTCTTTTCTGGCGTAAGTTTTTAGAGGGATTTAGGATAGATGGTTCAGAATTTATAATTGTGTCCAGAACTCTTTTCCCTCTTTCATGTGGGCAAGTCCTTCGTTTACATCTAATGTACCTGATCTCTTTTCGGCACACACGCTTTTGGGTCAAGATCGAGAAGGCCTTCGCGCCACTTGCGTACTGAATTAACAAGATAGATACGCTCACTTAGCTTGAGCATTTCAACTGTAACAACTTTCTCCTTTATCTTCCTTTGGTCGAGCAACCAAGCCCGAAAGGTACCTGGCAAAAGTCCACATTGAACCTGTGGCGTCAATAGTTCACCATCAAGTTGAACAATAACATTGGCAGTACATGTTTCCGTGATTTCGTTTCTTTCATTCCATAATAAAACATCATCACAGCCAGGGCAACTGTCCCGCATAGCATCGTAAACCTGCCGATTAGTGGTTTTGTGGTACAGGAAGGGGTTAGTAGAGTCGATTGGTGTTGGCGCAAGTAGCAGCCGAACTTTTTTGGGTTCAGTTTCACCATTGAGTGACATCGCCTGGCAGGAAATGATGCCATTCCTCGATACGAGCAGTCGTACCCTGTGTGGCTTGCTTGGGAGGGAGACCGCTATTGCAGTGAGTTTTTCCTGGATTTGATCTATGTCTATTGGGATATCAAAATAGGTAGCCGAATCGCACAAGCGCCGGAGATGATAGGTGAGAAGGAAATACCAGTCATCTGGTGTCCACAACATTGTTTCTAGGAGTGAAAAGTCAAATTGTTTTGCTGTCAGCACCTGTGCCTTGACCTGACATTCAGCATACTCGTCACTGCTAACGGAATCCCACACAATCCCGCCGCCAACACCATATTCTGCCTGGCCTGACACCTTGTCAATAAGCACAGTACGAATAGCCACATTGAACTGTGCCTTTCGATTGGGTGTAATGAAACCGATGCAACCTGTATAGACGCGGCGTGGTGTTGTTTCTAAATCCGCAATGATCTTCGTGGTATTTGGCTTGGGTGCTCCGGTAATAGAGGCACCAGGGAAAAGGGCAGCAATAACATCACATAATGAGGCATCGGTTTTAGCGGTGACAGTGGAGATCATTTGCCAGACGGTTGGATATCGTTCCACATCAAACAGACTGGTCACTTCAACGCTTCCCACATCTGCAATGCGCCCCATGTCATTCCTGACCATATCGACAATCATGACGTTTTCGGCACGGTTCTTCTCTGAATGGCGTAGCCATTGAGCCTGGGCGTTGTCTTCAACCAGAGTACGTCCACGTGCTGCGGTACCCTTCATCGGATGTGAGATTAGCTCGTGGCCGTCGAGGCGGAAAAATAGCTCCGGTGAGATTGAGCAGATGCTGAATTGATCCGTATCTATATAAGCAGCATATTTCGATTGCTGTGCCTGCACTAACTCCAGGAAAAATGCCCATGCATTGCCAGAGAACGGCGCACGCAGGCGAAATGTGTAATTCACCTGATATGTTTCACCATCGGCAATATACTCTTTGATCTGGGTTATAGTCTTATCATATGCCATCTGACTAACCGTAGGGGTCCAGTGGCCCAGAGAGTAGGCTGACCTTGGAGAGGGTAGAGGGGACTCAACTAACTCAGGCTGTGGGTAAAGCCCGAACCAGATCATAGGGAATGAGTTAATTGATTGTGTATGAAGAGCTGCATCAAAGGCTGGTGCAGCTTCGTAACTGATAAATCCAGCTGCATAAAGCCCGTGCTCATGAACCATTCGATCAACCAGTCGCAATTTAGGAATTACTTCTTCAATGCGGAAAGCGGTGATAATCTGGCTCGGATTTCGTAAGTGGAGCCATCGTTTAGCTACGGCATCTTGAATTATGCACTGATTCAAAGCATGTTTCATAAATCTCTCTTATGATATAATGCAAGAAAGCATCATAGACCCATTCCAAGACCATTGGTCATTCGCTGAAAGCGTCACTATTTGAGCCCAAAATCCGCCCATCGGGAACTAAAGCTTTTACTGACAGCAAAAGATTATCTATCAGCCTTTTCCCGTGCTTGTCCTCTCAGCGTACACTCGTAAATAAACCCACGGTTACGCTGGCTCCGTAATGCTTTATTCGCAACAACCTCAGGATCAAACTCTTCAAGTAATGATTTCTTGAGCTCTGAGACAACCTTAGAATATTTCTCATCCCCTATCAGGTTTACATATTCATTCGGATCCTCTGAAACATTATACAGACGCTCTTCATGGCCATGGACATATATATATTTAAAGTCATCCCTGCAAGCCATAAAACACGGCGCATGCACACCTTCCCCGTGATATTCCGAAAAGATAATTCTGTCTTCAGGTTCGCTTCCGTTAACGAGGGTCGGTAATAGACTTTTTCCAGGCAGATCGTCTGGGAGTGGTGCATCTATGAAATCCGCAAATGTCGGGAACAGATCGAGAAGAGACACGATATTTGAGAGCCTTATCCCCTGCTTCCAGTGTCCCGGGAATGAAAATATCAGTGGGATACGAACCGATCTCTCATAGAAATAACGCTTTTGGAGCATTCTCCTGTGACCAAGCATATCACCATGATCGCTTGCGAACACAATAGCGGTGTTCCTATCCAGTCCGTTTTTCCTGAGCACATCAAGCAGCTCTCCGATTCGCTTATCCATATCATAGACCATGCCATAGTAGGTCTCGTATAGCCAGCGAAGGTTGTCCTCTTTCATCATTGCCTCGCGGACGTCAGGCACGTAGTGGAAATCGTTCAGCCATTTATCCATCGGACCATGGCATGTTTCCACATTTCCCGGGACGTGTGGCAGAGGTAGTTCCTTATCATGAAATAATTCACGGAAATAGCCAGGTATCCAGAAGGGGTTGTGTGGTTCGTGATAGGAAACGCAGCAGAAAAACGGATCACATTCCGGGCCTTTCTCTGAAAGATATGAAAGGGCCTTAGCGTGTATCCTTTCGTCCCTGTCGTAATGAGTCGTATAATTTTCCCACTCTTCTGACCTCACATAACTTGGCCCCATCCATCCGACACCAACAGGATTTCCACATGAAGGCTGCTCCCACTTATATGCCATGCTGTATTCATTGGGACTGTAGCCCTTTGAATAATCGGTATCCAGGGCAATTCTGCGTTCGAAACCATGCATCTGATCATGTCCTATAAAGTGCATCTTACCTATGATCACGCTTTCGTAGCCCGCAGCTCCGAGCACATGGCCCATGGTCGGCCATTCCGACGAAAACTCGCTCGCATTGTCAAAACATCCTATCTCTGATACATATCGGCCTGTCACCATTGAAGCTCTTGAAGGAGCACACAGCGGAGAATTGCAGTAGGCATTTTCAAATACCACTCCCGCAGAGGCAAGTTTATCGAGGTTCGGTGTGCTTCCCGCAGTATCGCCATAGGGTCCCGTAAAATGTTTTATGAGAGAATCGGACATCAAAAACAGAATGTTCATTTTGCTTATACTTCCTCCAACCACTGAAATCTCCCTTCTTCAATTCATTTAGCTGTTTTGATTGGAATCACCTGTCGTCTCCGTCGCACCACCGGAGGACGGGCGGAGTAGCAACGAGCCGAACGCACCTAAGAGGGCCACACCTCCCGCAAGCAGGAAAGCCGGGGAAAACGATCCTACGGCGTCCGCTATAGCTCCGGCAACGCTCGGCCCGATGGCCTGCCCGATGCCGAAGAAGAGTGTGATGAACCCGAGAGCTGCAGGGGCCATCCTTGAACCAAGCACGTCGCCGCAGGTAGCGGCCATGATTGCGGGGATGCTCCAGGCCGACAGACCAAACAGGATTGCCGAGAGCGTGAAACCGTGCGGCGCAGGCCACAGCGCGAACAGGCTAAAGGCCACCGCATGGATCAGGTAAACGATGATCAGGGCGGGCCTCCGCCCGATGACGTCCGAGACCGTGCCCCAGATCAACCCGCACAGCAGGCTGAACCAGCCCATGGTCATGAACAGCCTCCCGGCCGCTTCCTGGGTGTAGCCTGCTTCGGCAATCAGGCGCTTGGTGAAGAAGGTCATGTAGATAATGTAGGAAAACCCGAAGGCAACGTACACCAGTCCCAGGTGCCACACCGCAGCCGAGCGATATACGCGCCCCCACTGAAGTGCCTGCGTCCGTGGACCGGGGTCCGGGTCTCCGGGGGCCACCCCCAATGGCTTCAAACCCTTTTCAGAGGGCCGATTCCGCAGGAGAAGAAAACCCACAGCCGCAAGCAACAGTGTCACGCCGCCAAAGATGAACCAGGATATGCGCCAGCCGCTCTCGCCATAGGCGGACAGGATACGAGGTACAAGGGGGCCGAGAAGAATAAGAGCCAGCGACGAACCTGCCACGGCGATGCCCGCAGCGAAGCCACGCCGTCGGACTGCGAACCACGACGCCAGCAAAGCCATCACCGGTACGTTGCTTGCCCCGCTACCGATGCCTGTAAGCGCGCGCCAGACCGCAGCTAAAAAGAAACCGTTTGCCAGACCGGTAAGCAGCATGCCAGCCCCTGCCAGGGCAAGGCCCCCTGTGATCACCGCCCGCGGCCCATAACGCGCAGCCAGCGCTCCACCGATCACGGATAGGGCGAGATAGCCAACCAGGTTCGCCGTGGCAAGCACACCTGCCTGCGTATTATTCATCCCCAGGCCCGCTTGCATGGCGGAAAGCACTACCGTATAGCCGAAACGCGCTAGACCCAGGGATCCGAATACTACCAGTGTTCCAACAGCAAGCACGACCCAGCCGTAGTGAAGGCGGGAGCGAGAAGAGTTCATAGCTTACTCCATCTGTGAAAATGTTGATTGAAAAGATGCCGCGGTTAGCACAGGATCCGAATTTCGACGGCGATCTCGTTGTCCGTCGAAGGTCGTACAGTGGCCCTGGGGAATTCCTTCGGCGCAGGGTCGGCCATCTTGAGCTTGCCAAAGCCAACACTCAGAACCGGCTTATACCCCGCGGGTTCCCAGTTCGAGATCTTGCCGGCAGCAACGCGGAGTCTGACCCGGTCGCCCCAGGTGAGGCTGTCGAGCTCGTGGACTGGAGAACCGTGACACCACCACTGCCAATCGCCGGTGACACGACGGCGGATGAGCAGATTGTCAGGACGGTGCAATTCGGCCTCCAGCGTCGACCCTTCCGGGCTTACGCACCGAATCAGCGCCGTCGAGCCGTTGTCTTCGACATTCTGCACGTGAAGCTCGGTGGTCGGTTCACTTCGGATACCGGGCTCAATGAGCACCGGTTGTCCCCCCGCGTGAACCACAATCTCTCCTCTCCTGATGCCGACCAGCAGATCATCCGGCCTCCACGACGCCCTCAAATACGCCTCGTTAACTGACGGGAAATGATACGAGAGTTCTTCTTCGCCGGGGTTGGCAGCGACCTCGGGATCATACCACAAGTAGGCGTACCCTCCGAGCTCGAACAGCAACCTTTCCCCGTGAGGCGTGACGTAGCGTGTCTGCTGGATGCAGCCCAGAGTGGAATCCCAGAGTGCAAGGTACTGGTAGATCGGACGGCGGTACTCGCGGGCGAGATAGAGCAGCACCGGGGCATAGTAGTCCAGTTGCCCGTAGGAGGGTTCCAGTACGACGGTTTCGTGGGATCGGTTGTACCCAGGGTGCTTCCTGCACGCGATCGAGGCCAGCGCCAGTTCGGCGGACATATATTTCCCATTTTCGCTGAAAAGGTCCCGCCCTGTGACACGTCGAAGGGCATCCATGAAGAAGAGCCGGTACTGCATGGTAGAAGCCCAGAAAGTCCCTCCTTCGGTCTGTGCGCCATCCGCAGCCAGCCCCTTCGGTATTAATTGTTCCTCGAACTTCTTCACAACGGCTTCCACCCACTTGTCTGCCATCGATGTCTCTCCCAACAGCGCTAACGCCGCAACCCCGAACGATGCCCATTCGACGATCTGATGATGGGCGGAGGCTTTCCAATCAGCCATTAAAGGTGTGCGAAAATAGCCTTTATAATATATATCCCCGATACTGATCAGTGTGTCCCGGATTTCCTTCAGTTCGGACTCAGTAAACAGGCCGTAAGTTATGTCATATCCAACCGCTAGTCCCTTCAACAACCGGCAGACGGCATAGGCTTTATCCGCAGATGGCCCCTCGTCGGTTTCACGTCTCCAGGCGCGTGCACTGGCCAGAGTCCACTGCCGAGCCGCTTCGCCATATAGCCCATCGCCGCTGAAGGCATAGGCGAAGGCCAGGTGCTCGGTCACAGCAAGGTCGCCCATGATGGCGTAGAAGCGGTCGTAAAGGTTCTCGTAGTCGGGATCGGGCGAGATGGGTGCAATCCACTCCTGCCGCGGTTCGAGGGTCAGACACCACTCTGCGGACTCGCGCAGGTTTTTCCAGATCTCTGCGTGAAGTCCGCAGTCGCCCAGCTTTCGCAGTCGCTGCAGGTCCGATGCCGCAAAATAGAGCCGCGGATGTCCCATATCTCCGCCGCCGGTCGCCAATGCAGTCATTTTACAGAAAGGCTTTCCCCCCAGGCCATCGTGAAGCAGGGCCTTTCGATAGACACCATCTGTTCAATGCTGGATAAATAGGTTGCCCTCGCCGCAATATCGTGGCTTAACTCGTTCTCATGCGATGAAATAGCTATGCGAGGCTTGATCCTTCCGATGATGTTCGCAAACTGGTATGGACTGCGGTTGATGAGTAGCACATCCACGTGATACTGGTTTCCCAGATCGTCAACCGACTTCTCGTCCTCGGGGCTGAGGGGCATCCTCCGGTTAATCCAGTGATCCCCCATGTGCATCACCGAAATGCCCGCCTCCGTCAGGATATAATACATATTGAGGTTGCATCCGTCCGGAGGACCGTCGTGGTGGCCTTCTATGGACTCAAATTTGGCGATACCGGCGTCGTGCCTGCTGCCGGGTTCCATATTTATGAGTTTCAGTCCGCTTTCGGGAGACCACCTCTCGAAGAGATCGGGTGGGACCAAAATCTCGCCGCCGAATCCGGATATGTTTCTGCAGAGCTCAATGTCGGCGTGGTCGCGATGCCAATGGCTGATTGTCGTGACATCTATCTGGCGTGCAAGTTCTCCAGCCAGGCCATCGCTCATGGTAGTTCCTCTGTACCCTCTGATAAGATCGCTCCCGATGGTACCGTTCCCGGTCTTGATCACGAAACCGTGGTTGTACATCTTCCACACCATAATCCCCGAATCAACCTGTTCGGATCCGATCTGATGGATGGCGCGGCTCATCCTCGATTCGTAGAATTGCTGAACGGATCGAAGCTCGGATGCCGCTCCGATGTGCAGGACGTCATCAATGGCGAGCAGTGCTTCTACTCTTATATCCTTATTTGGGCTTCCGGGTGGATTTGCATCCAGGATCTCCGAAGCCCACTTGAGGGTGTAACTTGCCCAGTCCTCGAGTTTCCCGATGTCCGGTCTCATTTCTTGTCCTTTCGTTAAAGTCATAAGGCCCCGCCCGGATATCCGGTGATCTCAGCGACGCGGCCGAAGAAGGCCTTCTTCAGGTCCGTGTTGATCGTCCAGTTAACGGGCGGCGTTTGAAAACCACTTAGATCCTCGTATCGGGCCTCGCGCGGTCGTGACCGGTAGTCCACATAGGCATCGCCCATCCACGCAGCCGGTCCGCCGAAACCCTGATCGAAATACCCCCACGAGGCACCGTTCCGCCAGGCAGCTTCCAGGTTGGGGACGCCCGGAGAATCTTCATTTATCACGATAGGTTTGGGATAACGCTGATATTCTGACATCTCTCGGACCGCCTCTATGGCAGCCGTAAGTTGAGGGGGATGATTTCCATTGCCGTGCAGCAGCACGAAATCCACTGCTTCGACAAGTGATGCTGGCGGCATCCCGTGCCCGGTTTCCACATTGGCACCTATCAGGCTGGTGGAGTAGAGAAAGGCCGGATATGCCCTTCTGAGCTTGTAGATCATACCATGCGCCTGATCGGGGAGAAAGAAGTCATAGCCGAAACTCTTATGGGTCTCGTTAGCTATTTCGATAAGCAAGTTGCGATGCCCCGTCTCCTCCAGGAATTCCAGTGCTTCGTGTGCAGCGCGCCAGACGGCCCTGTCATCCTCCATCTTGCGGACATGCACCCAGTAAAACAGGCCGACGATGACCACCATTCCCAGCTCATCGGCGCATTCCAAAACCCGGGCGATCCGTTTAGCGTAGGGCGGCTTCAGGTGACCTTCCGGAGTAAAACCGTTGTTGACGAATTTGTTGTAGATTTCCGGCGTATAGAGCGGTCCTCCCCCCTGAAAGTTAATCGTGAAAGCCAGGACCCCGTGATCTCGCCACGAGGGTAGGGCTGCACAGAATTCCTCGGTGTTCCGGTCGGGATCCCATACCCCGGTGTCCGGATAGGCCCAGAGATGCCGGGTGAGCGGATTGGCATCGTCGAATGTGGCCTGTACGGCACGCACGTTGAAAAGCAGGCCATGGACGCGGTTGTCTTCCAGTTTGCGGCCCGGGTAGGTGGGTTTACCGTCTAATATGAGCTCTTCGCCTGAGATGCTGACATCCATAATTTCTCTCCATAATTGATCGGCCCTCATACCAACTTGCGTTTAATGAAGTAGGCTATCCTTTCCACTGTTGCCGCAGTGTAGAGACGCCCAGGTGGAGTTTCTCTGAAAAGGCGAAATTACCATATGGAACGCAAAATGGCATGACCTTTATGAACACAATTTGGCAATAGACACGTTGGGTAATGCGCTTTACAGTGATTGAAAATAACTTGCCGACCTGAAAATGTCAATATCAACCACATATATCGCAGAAATTTTCCCTAAACCTGAAATAAAAACACTGGTCCCCGTTTTTTTTCTAAGTTTAACCTTGAGGATGGAATCTATACAGATGTATATTATTCAAATGTCAATTTGCGTTTCATAAAGGAGATGTCTTTTCCTCTATGCAGTGTAGAGGCGCGCCTGTAGGGCGTATCTGAAAAGCTAAAGGGTAGTCACTTTGGGGAAGGAGTAGTTTTAAGATGACAAGGAAGGAACTGAACTTAGCGATTTTTGAAGGCACTGCGGAAAGTGTCCTCTGGCAGCCGCGTCTGGAGACATGGATCTGGGATCGCACGGAACACGGGACGATGCCTGAGCGTTTCCGTGGCATGAGCAACCTTGATATCTATGATGACCTCCGCTGTTCCATCCGCTACGCTGCATCAGCCGGGATAGAGCAGTTTGAAATCCGCGATGATATGGTAAGGATTGAGGAACGGCACCCCAACCATACGATAATGCGGGTCAGAGTTCCCGCTGGTGAGATAAGCACGGTCTACCGGGATATCTGGGAGGATGGCAGGCGTGTGAACCACCGGATCGAGGATTTCCCGGTAAAGACGATCGAGGATCTCCGTGTGGCGACCGACCTCATCAACCGCCAGCAGTTCCGTGCCAACCCCGAGACCTTCGGCAGGGCCGCAGAGTCGGTAGGACACCGGGCCGAGCCGACAATGTTCCTTTCGAGCTCCGGACTTACGGAACTTGTCAAGAACTGGTGTGGTCTGGTTAATACATACTATTTGCTGCATGATCACCCTGCTGAGGTGGAAGCCTACCTGGAGGCCTGTGATCGCAGGGACGATCGGCTGATAGATGAAGCTTTGAAGCTTCCGTGCCGCATCTTTAATCTCGGAGATCACGCTACCAACGAGTTCACGCCGCCGCCTATGCTGAAAAAATACCTGATGCCGAGGTGGCAGCGCATTGCCGATCGCCTGCACTCGGAAGGCCGTTTTGTGCATACCCACTGGGACGGCAACTCGCGGCTTATGCTCCCATTCCTCCAGGAAACACGTCTGGATGGGGTGGAAGCCTTGACCCCTGAACCGATGGGTGACATGACCTTAGAGCAGATCAAGGAGGCCGTGAATGATAAGGTAGTCACCCTTGATCTGCTTCCGGCAATCGATTTTCTGCCCAATCACCCAGTAGAGGAGTTGCTTGAGTTCACACGCCGGGTTATCGACATGTTTGCCCCTAAGCTGATCCTTGGGATCTCCGATGAGATCTCGCAGGTCGGCGAGATTGAAAGAGTGGAGGCTATCTCTGAGCTTGTCGATAGTATCTGTGGACTCGCGGATTGAGTAAGACAAAAGCCATTGTAGGAAGGAAGTGATTCCCTCGGAGCTTAGCTGTGGAACGTAGGCGGTAAGGAATCGGGGAAGTGATATGGACAAGAATAGGAGAAAATCATCCATGTTGATTCCAACAATCATAATGGGGATCATCGCAGTTGCCCTTGTTTTTGTGGGATATAGTAAGGGACAGGGACAGCATATCAGCGGGATGAAGTCAGCCCTGGATATGACGATTGAAGTTTTGCCATTGCTGATCTTTGCGTTTATCATAGCTGGTATGGTCCGTGTCCTCCTCCCTCGTGAGGTAATATCCAGGTGGGTCGGTGCGGAGTCCGGTATGCGGGGTATACTCATCGGCACGGTAGCTGGAGCTCTGGCACCGGGAGGGCCTTATGTAAGCTTGCCTATCGTTGCAGCACTTTTACGTTCCGGTGCGAGCGTGGGGACCATGGTTGCGTTTTTGACAGGGTGGTCGTTGTGGGCAGTTTCCCGGCTGCCGATGGAGGTGGGGATGTTGGGCTGGAAGTTTACTTTCATCCGCATTGCAAGCACGTTCTTTTTCCCACCCATTGCCGGATTGATAGCCCAAACTCTGTTTGCAGGTGCTAAGTGAGGAAAACCAGGACCACAGCGGCGAAAATTGTCATGGGTATCTCGTCAAGCAGTTTTTGTCTTCTGCCCCCCCTTGACGCTTTCGCTTATATCTGCTAAATTTTATATGCCAGTCCGGAAGGCTCCAGTTATCTCAATCTCTTTTATGGGATGTCCATAGAAACGGAGTGAGATCAAACTGGAGCCTTAATATTTTGGCTCAATTTCGCCGACCTCTTCACTCTCCTCTCGACTACTGAGCTATTCTATCATTACAAAGCTGTTTACACTTTGACCTGTATTACGATTTTGAGGTCGGGTTATATTCAGTTTTTCATGATTTCACTTGTCAGCTAACACTTTGATCTTCTGTCCGGGTTCGAGAGCTTCATCGAGTTCCATACCGTTGATGAGGGCTAATTCTTCCAGTTGTTTATCTTCGGATACCCCGAGGCCGCCCAAAGCCGATCGCAACGTTTTTGCCGAACCCACCTCCACGATTTTGATCCTCGTCGGCTTAACATTGATAAATTTGGGATCGCTCAGTGTCCTGAATTGAGACATAGTTCCCACAAATGTGCTTTCATATTGGCTAAAGCTCTCGGAATCACTGAGGCCATGGAATATGTAGATGCTGTCTTCTTTTGAAATGAAGTAGGAAAGGATCTCTACAATACCCTCGCCGGCTTGAGGTTCCACCGTTGATCTGACCCGGTAGGCCCGAAGACCGCCTACACTGGTATTTTCCTCTGATTTTACAACCGCGCCGGCGCTGTTAACAAATTTCATTGCTGCTGATGAGGGGTCGTCCCCTTCTCCCAAGGTGAAGAGTATCGCAGCGCTCCCACTGGGGGAGACCATCTGAACCTGTGACGGCGTGTTTACAAGCTTCCACTCGGCAGGTACCGGAAACTGGAAGCGCAGTTCCGGATGGTAAAATACCCCGTCTTTCACGTAACCCTGTCTTGGGTCCTCTCCAAAGACGATCCCATCGGTAAATTTCAGATAGCTTTCACGGTTAACAGTATACCGGGCTCCGGGATCTTTACTCTGCCATTTCTCCGTCAGGGACTTCGTCGCCTTGACCCGGTCCCCGGGGTCCGGATGTGTGGAGAACCACCCCGGCAAAGCTCCTCCCTTGTCTTTCTGCATCCGATCCAGGGTGACGAAGAATCTGGACATGTAGCTCGCATCATATCCCAATTTGGATGAATATTCCACCCCAAGCTCATCGGACTGGCGTTCATCGTCGCGGCTGAACTTAAGGAAGAGGATGCCAACCCCGGTCTCCGCCAGTCCGGAATACTTCTGAAACTCCTCTGAGATGACCTTTCCGACCTCGAGACCGATCACCGCAAGCTGTGCCTCCGAGTAGCGCTTGGCACTGTGCCTTGCGGTTACATGACCGATCTCATGCCCCAGCACACCCGCCAATTCGGCCTCGGTGTTCATATATCCCAGGATCCCCCTTGTGACGTAGACGAAACCGCCGGGGAGTGCGAATGCGTTGACGACGGGGCTGTCGAGGATACGGAAGGTGAACTGGAGGTCTGGCCTGTGGGAAGCTTTGGCCAATTTCTGCCCCAGCTCGCCCACATATTTCTGCAGTTCCTGATCCTCATAAAGGCCGTAGGTCCTGACAATCTCCTTATCTGACTCTTCTCCCAGCCGGATCTCATCGGCCGTGCTCATGAGCATAAACTCCCTCTTACCGGTCACGGGATTTCTCGCGCAGCCGGCGATCCAGAGGAATGATGCCACCAGAACTATGGAGACAGCTACTTTCAACCCGTAATCCGGCAATAAGCTCTTTTGCTTATGTCCAGACCTCAACTTAAAGTCAAACCAAGCTGGAAATACCATTTTTATCACCTCTTATACATGTGTAGTGTAGCATGTTACGAGATATTCAGCTCCAATCGAAAATGACACCGAGGAGCTCCCCTGGCTTGTCACGGAGCGTGGCATATATCTGGGGGGCCTGCTCTATGGGCACGCGATGTGACACAAGGGGCTCAATACGTATGATCCCGCGCTTGACAAACTGCAGGAGGGCTTTCAGGTCGTCAAGGCTGAAGTGACAGGAGACCTCGATGGAGGCTTCGGTGGGATGAAGCATGCCCCAGTAGAACCTCGTCTCAGAACGTACTGCTAACAGTCCTATCACTCCCCTGCGTGCAAGAACACCCATCCTCTGTATGTCCAGAAGAAGCGGTTCAACTCCACAGGCATCTATTATGCAATCATAGGGTCCGTCCTCCTTTATGGCTTCCTCGCTACCTTCTTCAGACACGTTTATAACCCTGTCCGCCCCGAGCTCCTTAGCTACCGATAACCTCGAAGCGTTGACATCCGAAACCGTTACATGGGCCCCGAACGCCCTTGCGGATTGCGCCGCAAATTGTCCTATGGGACCCACCCCCGCAACCCAGACCTTCTGGGGGCCCTTCACCCGGAAGCGTCTTACCCCGCGCATTGCCACTCCGGCAACGCCGAGAAGTGCGCACATCTGGCGATCCACATCTTCAGGCAAGGGTAATACGAGGTGTAACCCGTCGGAAGAGGGGCCGGCACAGTACACATCCTGTATGTGCCAGCCTTTATGCCCAACGTATTGGCCGTAGTAGACCCAGTCGCCGACTCTGAAATCCTTCACCAGATCCCCTACGGCCTCGACCACACCGACATGCTGGTAGCCATGGCTGCTTGGAAAGAACCCTTTCCATCCATGTTCCCCCATGAGGGAGTGCCGTTCGGTACCGTTGGTTATGCCAGAATACACGGTACCTATCAGAATCTGGGTTGACCTGGGCTCAGGGGGATCGCCGAGCTCGATAAAGTGCATTTTTCCACGGGATGGGTACTCTATCCCCACCTTACGCATTTTCCCCTCCCTTCTTGTAACGGTCACAGGGCTTTTTCTCTACATGCAGGACAGGTATGTAGTGTTCCTTCTCCATATAGTAATGGCCAGGCTTATGTGAACCCTCCGGGATAGTTCCGGGGAAGGGGAAGATAAATAACTCATCGTCCATAGGATCACAGCCGTGTTCCACACCGGCTTCGACCATCCAGATATCCCCACCTTCCAGTATGAACTCCGACCTCTTGCCATCTGTGTCGATCATGAAAGCCTTTGCCCTTCCTCCCATCATGATCCAGGTTTCGTCATGATCGTGGAAGTGCATCTCAACGGGAGTATCCGGCGTGAACCGCAGCGGCTTAGGGCTCTTATAGACTGGCATATCTGCTACTCCTTTTGGATATATTTCCGCGTTGTTACAAGTTTTTGGAGACGCCCCACCGGGGTGTCTCTACAGATAAACATTTGAAAAGACAATAGAGACCGAGAAATCTCAGGTGCCATGAGCAAAAGCACAAAAACATTACTGAAACATTATGAATCGCAGGTCTCAGATTTGAGGTTTCAGATTGCGGATCTTTTCAATTTACAGTCTTAAATCTGCGATCTACAATTCATAGCTGATCCCCAGAGTCCTCCCTCTGAGAAGGCTCAATCCCCCCTCGAATTCGAAGACAACCTCGCCAAAATCTGCTGCCCAAACCCTTATTGGGCAATCCGCATCCTTTACCTCGAAGTTCTTCGGATCTCTTCCGTCGCGCCCCTTAAGGATAAGCCTGTTCAAGGTGAAATCCGAATCGAGGGTGAGCTTCAGCGATGCCGAGAAACCTTCGGAGCTTTCGCTCTCGCTCCAGCTCATCCTCCCCCAAAGGGCGGAGGTGGCTATCGGTGCCCTGAAATCTTCCTTCCAGTTGTCCGGTATGTTAGGCGATATCTTCATTATTCCTTCCCTCGCATTCAACCAGAACCCTTCAAGCGCCCACAGCACATGCCATATGGAACCGGAATTCATATACCTGTCGCCTCTCGGACGCCCCTTTATATGGAGACCCAGTGGCTGATCCCAGACCATACTGTATCGCTTGAAGACGAGTTCCCATATCCCGTTGACCGAGCCGAGGCCTTCGTCGATCATCCCCTCGTATATCGCCTCCGATCCGAAATGGCCGGGTGAATATCCGGGCCAGGTGCTCATATCCGGGGCATCGTTATGATATTCTCCCTGCCTTACTACAAAAGATCCTTCCGACCCCGGGATCTCGAGCTTCAGGATCTTCACCATGGATGAGAGCGCCTTTTTGACCTTCCTTTCGTCAAGTATATACCCTTTCTCCAGGAAATGGGCGTACCACTGCCCGGTAAGCTGATCGTCGCGGCACTGGGTGTTCGGGTCGGGTGAACGCTTCTCCGTGCACTTTATGAAATGGTCCTTCTCCGCATCCCAAAGCTTCTTTTCGAAGGTGGCTTTCGCCTTCTCGAAGAGCTTTTCATATTTCTCGGCTTCCTCATCCTCGCCCATAAGCCTGGCCACCTCGGGAAAGATCCTCAATGCCGCAAGCCACAGGCTTCCGTCGTAGGAGTTGGCGCCGAAGAAACGACCCTCATAGGTGTTGCAGTTGCCGTATCCTTCGGGGAGACCATCGTTATCTTTGTCGAGCTCATCCTCCCTCTCCATAACCTCCTTCATCTTGTAGTAGATCTCCTTGAGGTTATCGAAGTTGCCGCTGTAGAGATAGTTGCGCCAGCACAGGAGCACAAATTTCGGATTCAGATCTATCCAACTGTGTCCGTAATCGTTCATCGTATCGAGCCTGTTGTTCCCGAAGTCGTGGTAGATCTGCCCCCTGTTTTTTCCTGTGAGTTCGTACATCCTGTCCGATTTCTCGGCATAGAGCATAAGCTCCCTGTGTTCGAGCGACGGGACGAAGAGCATCGTGGATGGGGAACCGTAGAACCTCTGGTCGAGCGTTCCCACACAAGGGCAGTTGGGGGACTCGAGGATCGAATATCGGCCATCCTTGGACCAGTACTGTGTGGCAGAAAGGATATAATTGTTGTTTACGAGCATCTCCTTGAGCCAGGTGGGCAGGCTGGAGAAAAGGATGAAATCCTGCCAGCTCTCCACCCCTTCGAGATACTCCTCGGCCCTGTCGAACTGGGACTTCACGATCTCGAGGGAGGAGGAGTAGAAATTGGAATACCAGTGGCCGATCTTCCGCCCGGCGAAATCCTCCGGCATCGCAACACGTGCCGCTATGCTCCCATCCCCGAAACCCCACCATTCGGGGGTGTACCAGCTCAGGACGTATGTGACCCGCTTTTTCTCGCCAGGCCCGAGCGAGGACACCGATCCGACGACAGCAGCATACTGCCCTTCAAGATTGGCGGCTTCCTCATTCAGCCTCCCTGCCTCCTTGAGCTTCCCCAGCATAGCCTCTGCTTCCTTCGAATCATACTGGTGAACGTATGACTCGATCCCTTCACCTCCGGTGGCTAACGTGTAATCGCCCCATGCGAAGTCGGCCACCTCGGGGTGCTTCTCCCTGTGATGGAAAGAGGCTGCCTTCACGCTTCCGCTAAGCTCATGGACCTGAACTATTCCCCTGTCATCGCTGAAATGAGGTTCAGTATCGGGGACAAAGTCGTCCCAACTCACCTTCCCGCCCCAGCAGCCGTTCACATCCTCCCAGGAGAAATTGAGGCTTGCGTCTACACGCTCGCCGGATGTATTCTCGATGTCAAATATGAAATAGGCTATCGGGAGACAGCTCGTGTCAAGCCTCCTCGGGATAACCGGCGAGAAAGCCGTGAGGGTGAGCTTGACAGGGAACCCTCCGGGACTGTATTCCACCATACACTGAGGCCAGAGGCCCTTGTAGGAGATCTCCTCCGGTTTGAGTAGAAGATCCTTACCTTTGAGCTCGAGCTGAGGTCGGCTTGACAGGACCCTGACATCGTGCTTCTTACCTTTGCCGACGGCGAGCGCTAAGAAGGTCCCTTCCATACCATCAATGGGGAAAACGTAGTTATTGTTTATCGTAAAGTGTCTGAAGGCACCGTCAGGGGTGAGCTCTATCTTTCCGGTGCCGATACCGCCAAGTGGCACGCCGACAATCTGTTTTACATCCCTGGTATCCTCTTTGACTACGTCCACGGCCCCTGCGGGGTTCTGCAGAAACTTTTCGAAAAGCTCCTTTGCGTCCACTTTCGCCATCTTCAGGATCTCCTTTCCAAATTGTCTGCTTTTCAATAGGCTATCCGAACTTTCATTCCCACAGCGATTATAATATAAATTTGAGATTTAATAGTCAACCGAAAACAGAAAAAAGGCTTGCCCTTGGTGGTTAATCGGCGTACAATACTAAAGTTGACAGGTTAGCCAATTTTGCCGGAGGGACAACGCTCAAGCATCGAAACAGGAGTGATAGTGAATTGGGAAGGTTTGAATGCCCGACATCGAACCTGAGGCTCAACTGGCTGATCGCAAATACCAGAAGGGCTTTCTATATAGCTCTTCTGGTAGCTCTGGCTTTGCATGTTGGGATAACGCAGATCAGATCTCCTGTGGAAGAGGAAAGGGTGGCAAAGCCCCTTACCACGAAATTCATAAAACGTGAGCCACGGCTCGTAAAACCCCTGGAACTGAAAAAACGCCCGAAGCCGAGACCCCGTCCGATGAGGCGCAAAGTCATTACGGTGAAAACCAAGATAAGCCATAATGAGATGATGAGAACGGACGCGCCTCCGTTCAGGGTGCTCGACAGCCTGGCGAAGCCGAAGGCCGGAATCTTAAGGACGGTCCCTCTCGAACCGATCCGGCTCGAAACATATGTCGGTTCGGCGATAATAGAAGGTGACAAGGAGCCCGAAGAGAAGGTTGATATGAACCTGGAAATGCTCGATATCGAATCGCTCGACACCGGAAGGTACCAGGCGATGGTTATACAGGATCCGAAGGACAAGAAGAAGATCCGTGGGTTCTTCTATTTTTCCTTTGTGTATATACAATCTATGGCTGCAGATTACGGCAACAGCGCATTCGGTTCCGGAGGTGTCGCCCAGATAATCCCGCATCTCGTTGATGCGATGAACCGCTATACGGATATAAAATGCCACATCGGGAGGGCATTTCCGCTCACATCCGAACAGCTCTTCAAGATACCCTGGGTGACGATACGTTCGCAGTCGCATTTCAAGCTCACCGATGTCGAGGCCGAATACCTCGGGAAATACATGACCTCTGGAGGGTTCGTCTTCGGGGAGGACGACGGACCACATATAGGCTGGCGCGGTGATATAGCGATAAGGAACATGTTCAAGGATGCGCTCGGAGCCGTAGGGAAAAAATACGGAGAAGCGTGGGATTTCGAGAAAATTCCCAACGATCATCTGATCTACAACTGCTATTTCTATTTCGACGGCCCTCCTTACGGCCATGACCGCGGATGGGGGGGAGAGATAATACCATACCTCGAAGGTATCACGATAGACGGACGGCTTGTTGGGATAATGTCGAACAAGGACTACGGCGAGGCATGGCAGATAGGTACGTATCTCGACTACGACGATAATACCCGCCAGCTCCAGTTCGCGGTGAACCTCGTAATATTTGCCCTGACCCAGGAGGGCTCGATCACACGACAGGTGATGCAATATGTGGAGTGAGAGGTAAATCAAAATTGAATAGGAGTAGAATATGACGACACGCGAGCGGTTTAACACGGTTATGCATTTCCAGAAGCCCGACAGAGTTCCGAATATGGATTTCGGATACTGGGAACAGACGATCGAAAGCTGGCACGAGCAAGGGCTTCCGGAACACGTCAGGACAAATCGGGAGGTGGAGGAGTACCTGGGTCTCGAGGGGACCGATAGCATACTCCCACTTCCGATCATAAACGGCCTCTACCCGGGATTCAAGTATAAGGTACTTGAAGACAAAGGCTCACACCTCATAGTCAGTGACGATGACGGAGTCATCTGCGAGGTGCCCAAGGAAGGGGCCTCCATACCGAGGTACATCAAGTTTCCCATAGAGACGAGGGAGGATTGGGAGATCTTCAAGCGGGAGAGGCTCGATTATAGGCGTGGGGACCGGATAAGAGGCGACCTCAAGAAGTTCGTCGATGAGCAGCACGCCAAGGGGATGCCGGTCCGTATCGACGCGGGCTCACTTTACGGATGGATCCGCAACTGGATGGGGGTGGAGAACCTTTCCATAGCCGTTATGCTTGAAAAGGAATGGGTGGAGGAGATGATGGAGCACCTCACCGAGATGACGCTCTACCTTATCAATGAATCACTTCCAGGGCTCGACGTGGATGTCGCCTGGTGGTGGGAGGATATGTGCTATAACCACGGTCCTCTGATATCCCCGAAGCTGTTTGGGGAGCTGATGGTTCCTCGTTACAGGAGGATAACGGACGAGTTCAAAAAATACGGCATAGACGTGAATGTGCTCGACTGCGACGGCAATATCTACGAGCTCGTTCCGGGATGGCTTGAAGGTGGGATAAACTGCATGTTCCCGATAGAGGCGGCACATACCGACCCTGTAAAGCTGAGAGAGATCTATGGGGACCGCGCACTGCTTATGGGTGGAGTGAACAAGAGGGAGCTTGCCGGAGGTAAGGACGCCATAGACAGGGAGCTTGAGAAACTGGCGCCACTTGTCGAGCACGGCGGCTACATACCGACCGTGGACCACAGGGTCCCGCCCGATGTTTCGTTCGAGAACTACTGCTACTATTTAGAGAAGAAGAAAGAGACACTTTGAGGACGGCTTCTATAGCCGTGCTCCGGTAGCCCAATTTCTGTGCCACGCCCCAAAAGCTTTTTTCTTGACATTTTAGTAAAAATTATCTTTTATAAGACAAGATTGAAAAAGCCAAAAGAGACTTAGATGCATAGGTACTTGATCATTATTGAGAAAGCAAATGGCAATTATTCAGCATATTCACCTGATCTACCCGGATGTGTAGCTCCAGGCGAGTCTGTGGAAGAAACAAGAAAAAGAATGCAGGATGCTGTTTCATTTCATATGGAAGGATTGAAAGCAGAAGGTTTGCCTGTCCCTGAAGGCGAAGCAATTTCAGAATATGTTACTATTTGATGAAAATTAACAGTATACTCCACATGGGAAACTGCCCCTAACACGTTCCCTGTTACGCTATGAGATCGTCATCATCTACCTTTCATACAGTAGCCCGGGTAGTCCTTCTTGGGATGTGGCTAACAACAGGCGCCTGGAGTTCTGCAAGAGCCTGTTCAATTGAAATCTCGCCCATAGAATCGGTTGTCCCTTCAGCTCACTTCATTGTTATAGGAATAGTTGATTCCGTGAGAGTAGAAGTGATCTATGAGGATGAAGAAACTGGCCTTACGGTCACCGAGCCGGTTTGGGTGGATATCCGGGTAGAACAGGTCCTACAGGGCGATATGGAACCTGGCCCGTTGCGCTTGCTTTTTGCAGAAGGCATGTTTTCTTCCATATCTTCTTGCGCATTTCTGATAGAACCTTATCAAAAAGGCAATAGACTGCTATTGATTGTAACGGAAGAAAAGGAAGGTTCCTATTTTGCGCCTTCGGTCCCTCCGCGTCTCATTGAGCTCGGTCAGGAGCCACCTGCCCTGACGTCCGATCTTGTCGAATTCATCAGCTATACCATTGCCCATCGCATTCCGCCCATGCAGATCGAATTTCACGACCCACCCCACCTTTCCTCGAATGAACAGGCGACCCTTCCGTTAACTGTAACCAATAATATGAAGGTCCCTGTGATAGTGGTTACCGGGCCTCAAGATGACCAGTCGCAGTCGGGTGTGGCGGTCTGGTTTCGTCTGAACAGTAGTTGCGACGAGGACGTGAAACCGAAGGTAGAATACATATCTGTCCCCTCATCCATCGCTCCAGGTCAGTCGGCAGATATAATTTTGGATCTTACCACCGGGCACCCGTTGACTCAGCCGTACCGTTACTATCTCCAATTTTTGAAAGGGCTCCCTACCGGAGGAGCAGCTCCGTACATAGACTCCTCATCGATCCCCCTTCCATCTATTCTCGAAGACAGCTCAGGGGTTTCGAGGCCCAGTTGGGGGCGGGTCAAGCGAGATTTCCAGTGATGGTACCCCAGATTATTCTGGTTCACCTTTTCTACGAGAGCGGCACACTGAGATTGTCGCGCAGAAGCGAAAAATCCAAGGACACAATTAGAGAAGACGTTGCGGCAAGGGCTAAAGGTTACAGAGAAGATCAAGATGAGTTTTGAAGAAATAGAAATGAGTCGATTGTCAATTGAACTCGGCTTCCGGTCTGCTTTTTTGATTGCTACTGCATTTATTTAATACCATATGTTCGGCATTCACTATTTCGTTCAGCTTAGCGCAGTTGGACGAAACTGGACCGAAATGGCTTTGTAATCTGAGGGAAAGGAAAGGCTGTACATGCAAGAGTATGGAAATACCTTCGCCAGGGTATATGATCTTAGCTGGAGTCGCTTTGCCCATAGCCTTGCCCCGCGTATTCTTGAATTTCACAGTAGAAAGGCACCATCTGCAGAGAAGTCGCTCCTTGACCTATGCTGCGGGACCGGGCAACTGGCGAACCACTTCCTCCGGAATGGATACAGTGTTGTGGGAGTTGACAAGTCCAAGGCGATGCTGGAGTTTGCCGAAGCCAATAACATCGAGTACGTCAGGGAAGGCTCGGCCAGGTTCATTCATTCTGATGTGTCAAAGTATAATCCAACGGAGAAATTCGGTCTTGTCGTCTCGACTTTTGACTCCATCAATCACCTTGACTCCATCCTGCATCTCGAAAGGTGTTTCAGAAGAGTAACCAAGGCACTGTCACCCGATGGGTTTTTCCTTTTCGACCTGAACACAAAAAAGGGGCTTCTCAACTGGAACACTATAAATATTAGAGAAGATGAAGAAATGACTATTATCAACCGTGGCATGTTTAATCCCGATATGAACAGGGCATATACGAAGATCTCCGGTTTTCTCCGAAACGCCAATGGAACATATGACAGGTTTTCCGAGGTATTCTTCAACACGGCTTTCGACTTGGCTGAGGTTCGCGACCTGCTGTTCAAGTGCGGCATCAAATCGGTCGATTTCCTCAAGTTCTCGGACTTTGACATACCTGTAGATGATCCTGAAACTGAAAGCCGAATAGCGATACTCGCCAAGCTCCGGCGATAAGTCCTTTACGTTAATAGCTGATCGAATGCAAAAGAATGCTCTGGTTCGATAAGAAGTAGAAAACTGACTGAATGAAAAAGCCAAACCACCTGAATCTCAACAGTGATAGGAATGCCACCGGATGCGACTCAGGCTAACACTTTGTCTAGGCTACTTGAAAAGCTGAGAGGGGATCTTCAGGGGTTCTATAGTATTCGAGTTAATGATCAGTGGCGCGTCATATTTCAATGGTCAAACAATGTCGCTTACAGAGTCTCGTTAACAGACTATCATTAGTCTGATTTCCCTGCATCGGAGGATTATCATGCTGCCAGAAAACCGCGTTCCTACACATCCAGGCGAAATTCTCCCGGAGGAGTTCCTGAATCCGCTGGGAGTAACGCAAGTGGCATTTGCCAAACATATTGGAGTGCCTGTTCAGAGGGTCAACGAGATCATTCGTGGGAAAAGGGGAATAACGTCTGAGACAGCCTGGTTATTTTCCCAGGCGCTTGGGACGACACCGGAGTTCTGGCTCAATCTTCAGGTAACGTATGACCTTGTCAGAAACCAGCCGGAAAAGCACATCGAGAAGCTTGAAGCGGTTTGATCTTTGGCTATGAAATACCTTTGTTTATCTCAAAAAAGGCAGTGAAATATGCCGCGAATATTTGACAATATTAAAAATCATCTGCTTGAGGCTCTGAATCAAACGCTTGAAGTTACCTATAGATCTGACTTCTGTGTAGGCTATTTCAATTTAAGGGGTTGGAAGGAAGTCGCCGATAATATCGATAAGTGGAGTGGGGGAGAGGATAATCGCTGTCGCTTATTGGTCGGGATGCAGAAACTACCGAAAGACCTGATCCGAGATTTCTTCTCGCTCGATGAAAAAGAAATGATCGACAATAAAAAAGCGGCCGAGATTCGGAAAAAGCTGGCGGAAGAATTCAAAGAGCAACTAACCATTGGAATCCCGACCAATGAAGATGAAGCAGGTCTTCGAAAGCTCTCTCTACAAATCAAAGAGAAAAAAGTGGTCGTAAAGCTCTATCTTCGCCATCCACTCCACGCAAAACTGTATCTACTTTTCCGAGATGATAATATCAACCCAATAATCGGATATTTGGGCAGCAGCAATCTGACCCTATCCGGTCTGTCTAAACAAGGTGAACTCAATATTGACGTTTTAGACCAAGATGCCACAGAGAAACTGGAAAAATGGTTCGAAGATCGCTGGAACGATCGTTGGTGCATTGATATTTCGAAAGAATTAGTTGATATCATCGACAACAGTTGGGCGGCCGACCGGCTGGTTCCTCCCTACCATATTTATCTGAAAATGGCCTACCATCTCTCACAGGAAGCGATTGCCGGAATTACCCAGTTCAAATTGCCGAAAGAATTTGAAGAACAGCTTTTTGAATTTCAGCAGAAGGCGGTTTTGATTGCAGCCAGGCATCTGCACAAGCGCGGTGGGGTGATTATCGGTGATGTGGTTGGGTTAGGCAAAACCTATACCGCGACTGCGTTAGCAAGGATTTTTGAAGATGATTTCTTCCTGGAAACTCTGATCATGTGTCCCAAAAACCTTGTGGAGATGTGGGAGGGCTATGTCCACAAATACCGCTTAAGGGCAAAGGTTTTGTCTTACTCACTGGTTTTAAGAGATCTACCTGACTTGCGTCGCTATCGCATTGTTGTTTTGGATGAGAACCACAATTTGAGAAACCGAGAGGGGAAACGTTACAAAGCGATTCAAGAGTATATACAGTTGAACGACAGCAAAGTGATCATGCTTTCAGCGACTCCATATAACAAAACCTATCTTGATTTATCCAATCAATTGCGCCTGTTTCTTGAGGAGGACAAAGATCTGGGAGTTAGCCCGGAATTATCCATTAATGCCATCGGCGGCATGGTTCAATTCACCGCTAAGTATCAGGTCGGCGTTCGTAGCATTGCCGCTTTTGAAAGAAGCGACTATGCGGATGATTGGCGGGAGTTGATGAGGCTTTTCCTCGTCAGGCGAACCCGCAGCTTTATCAAAGAGAATTATGCCAAAGAAGATTTGACCAATGGTCGGAAATACATTGAATTTCCCGATGGGACACGTTCTTATTTCCCTGACCGTATCTCCAAGAAAGTTGAATATGATTTTGATCCTAATGATCCTAATGATCAGTATGCAAAACTGTATTCAGAGCAAGTAGTCAATTTGATCAATGGGTTAAACCTCCCTCGTTACGGTTTGGGAAATTATCTCGATAAAGGTTCACCTGTTACGCCAACTGAAGAAGAGGAAACCATCATTGGAAACCTCTCCCGAGCCGGTAAGCGCCTGATGGGTTTCAGTCGCACAAACTTGTTCAAAAGGCTTGAAAGCAGTGGTTTTTCGTTTCTCCTGTCGGTTAGTCGGCAGATCTTACGCAATTACATTTTCATTTATGCCATCGACAACAATCTCCCCCTCCCTATTGGCGCTCAGGAATCCAATGTGCTGGATGCGTGCATCGAGCGGGACACTGACCTCGACGATACCGATAGGGAAAGATTTATTAATCTGATTTTGGATGAAGATAGTTACTATAAGAAAGCTGAACAGATTCACAGCCTATTTGTCAGTCAATTGCGCTCGCGTTTCGACTGGATCAACAGCAGGTTATTCAAGAGATCACTCAAGAATGAACTCATCACCGACAGCCGGAATCTTATTGAAATCCTCAAAATCGGTAAGGACTGGAGTCCAGAATCCGATCGTCAGCTCAACGCACTTCACAGGCTTTTAACGCAAAAACATAAACACGATAAGGTATTGGTCTTTACGCAGTATGCAGATACAGCCAACTATCTGGCTGAGGAATTAGCGAAACGCTCTTTGAACCAATTGCAATGCGTTACCGGTAGTCATGAGAATCCTACTGCCGTTGCCTATCGGTTTAGCCCGATCAGCAACGAAAAAACCGGCATAGCCGGGACATCGGAGGAATTGCGGGTATTAGTCACCACCGATGTGTTAAGCGAGGGTCAAAACCTGCAGGACGGCCACATCGTTGTTAACTATGATTTACCGTGGGCGATTATACGCCTCGTCCAAAGGACAGGCAGGGTTGACCGCATCGGACAGAAATCGGAGGAAATCTTGTGTTATTCGTTCCTACCGGAAGACGGCCTTGAAAGAATCATCAATTTGAGAGGCCGGTTAGCCAACAGAATCCGGGAAAATGCGGAAGTGGTCGGGGCCGATGAAACCTTCTTTGAAGGCGATCCGGTGAATATACAGGATCTTTATAATGAGAAATCCGGCATTCTGGATGAAGAAGACGATACCGAGATTGATCTGGCATCCTACGCCTATCAGATCTGGAAAAACGCCATCGATGCCGATCCGGAACTGAAAAAAATCATCCCTGCCATGCCCAATGTCGTCTACGGAACCCGGGCATTAAGTGAGGATGAAGAACGCAGCGAAGGCGCCATCGTTTACACCCGAACTGCGGAGGACAATGATGTCTTGGCCTGGTTGGACCGGGACGCAAATTTGGTCACCCAATCGCAACTAACTATTTTAAGGGCAGCGCAGTGCACCCCCAATACCGAGCCCCAATACCGGATTCCCGAACATCACAAATTGGTTGAGAAAGGAATCGGCTTTATCAGGGAATACGAAAGTAAGATAGGTGGTCAACTGGGCAAGAAAACCAGTGCCCGCTACCGGGTCTATATGCGATTAGATCGTTTTTACCGTGAGAATGTGGGTACCCTCTTTGTAAGCGAGCAACTGAAAAAAGCCATTGATGATATCTATAAATATCCGTTGAGGGAATATGCCCGGGAGACGCTGAATCGCCAATTGAAAGCCGGAGTCAGTGATGAAGAACTGGGAAATCTGGTGGTCTCTTTGCGGGAAGAAGATAAATTGAGCATTGTAGAAGAGGAAGAAATGGCCCACAAAGAACCGCAGGTTATCTGTTCTATGGGACTGATCAGGAAAGGTAAGTGATATGTGGATCAAACGGGCGGATTTCGAAAGCTACATTAGAAATTTCCGATTCAAAGAGCTTTTTAATGACTTGGGCTGGGATTATGTGAAGAAAACGGAAATCGTTGCGGTTGATGACCGGACATTTGAACTGGAAGCGGTAGCCGAAAAACGGGATTTCCTGATATTTGTCTGTTTGCCATCGAACAATGGGAAGATAGCCGATTCCGCCGCCCGCAAAAGAATTGACCACGCTATCACCAAATTGTATTTCGAACATCTAATCATCTATGTGGACAGCGAACGACGTACCCAGATCTGGCAGCTCAGCATACGCGAACCGAACAAGCCGATTGTAAGACGCGAAACCACCCACTACACCCACCAGGCTCCGGAGCTGCTTTACCAGCGTTTGGGAGGACTTTTCTTCACACTTGAGGAAGAAGATCATATTGGGCTTGTGGATGTAAAACAGCGGGTCTCGGAGAGTTTTACAGCCAATGCCGAGAAAGTCACCAAACAGTTCTACGACTTCTTCAAGAAAGAACACCGCACGTTTTTAGAATTTATTGAGGGGATTCAAAATACGGTGGATCGGGAGTGGTATGCTTCCCTGATGTTGAACCGGATGATGTTCATCTACTTTATTCAGAAGAAAGGTTTCCTGGACAACGACAAAGATTACCTTCGAAACAAACTGAAACACACCCAGCAAAAGAGAGGCAGAAACAAATTCTATTCTTTCTACCGTGATTTTCTGTTAGTCCTCTTTCATAAAGGATTGGGTTCGCCGGAGTCTGAGAGGGCGCAGGAGATCAAAGAAGAGATCGGCAAAGTGCCATATTTGAACGGTGGATTGTTCGACGTTCACCATATCGAAAAGAGCTACCAGGACATTCAAATCGATGACGACGCCTTTCAAGGGGTTTTTGATTTCTTTGACCGCTATGAATGGCACCTGGACACCCGAAGAAATGCCAGTGGAAGGGACATCAATCCGGATGTGATCGGCTACATTTTTGAGAAATACATCAACGACCGTGCCGCTATGGGTGCTTACTACACCAAAGAGGATATTACCGAATACATCAGCAAAAACTGCATCATACCTCTTCTGTTCGGAGAAACCAAGAAAGAATGCGCCAATGCCTTTCGCGGTGAGAGTTCGCTGTGGAAGATGCTGCGGGAAAATCCCGACCGCTATATTTACGATGCGGTGAAGCACGGTGTGAAAATTGGATTGCCGGAAGACTGGCAACAGCTCAGTTTCGATGAAAAGGTTGGTGCAGGATTGCCGGAGGAGATTGCCGTTGGTATCGATACGACACGGCCCGGTTTGCTGGAGCGGCGCAGACACTGGAACACTCCGGCGCCGCCGGAAGTGGCCCTGCCAACGGAAATCTGGCGAGAGGTGATCGAACGGCGCAAGCGCTACTGGGATGTCAGCGGAAAGATCAAGAGTGGCGAAATCCAGGACATCAACGATTTTGTCACCTACAATCTGGATATCCGGCAGTTTGCGCAGGATGCGGTGGAACAATATGAAGGCTCGGATTTCATAAGTGCGTTCTACAGAGCAATTGCCGGTGTAAAGGCGGACCCTGATAATTCTCAGATCAAACCTCGCCTGGGGATAACAATTCTCGATCCCACCTGTGGCTCCGGTGCTTTTCTTTTTGCCGCCTTGAATGTTCTGGAACCCCTCTATGAAGGCTGTATCCAGCGTATGCGGGAGTTTGTGGAAGACGCTGATGCCAAAGGCGGGTCCCAGAAATTCCCCCAGTTCCGCAGGGTGCTGGCGGATATTGAGCGCCACCCCAATCTGAAATATTACATCTACAAATCCATTATCCTGAACAACCTCTACGGTGTGGACATTATGAAGGAAGCGGTGGAGATTGCCAAGCTGCGCCTGTTCCTCAAGTTGATGGCGGAAGTGGATAATGTAGATCAGGTGGAGCCGATGCCGGACCTGGATTTCAACATCCGCGCAGGGAACACGCTGGTGGGATTTGCCACTTATGAAGAACTGCAGGAAGCCATTCAGGCCGCTGGTTTAGATTTTGGAGGCGATGCAGAGAAATTCCGGGAAGAAGCCGAGAAAGTAGGCATGGCGTTTCAGCGTTTTAAAGACGCCCAATTAGTGGAAGATGTCGGCAGCCGCCGTTTCCATATCGCCAAAACAGACCTTCACGATCGTTTGTATAAATTGAATGACAAGCTGAACGTCTATCTGGCAAAGCAATATGGGATTACCGATCTAGGGAAAGAAATCGATGTGGAAATTGAAACCGAGGAAAATGGCAGAAAGCGCAAGCTCAAAAAGCGGGTGAACCATTATAACCACTGGATGGATACCCACCAGCCCTTCCACTGGTTTGCCGAGTTTTACGAGATTGTTCACGAAAACAGCGGGTTTGATGTGATCATCGGTAATCCGCCGTATATCGAATATCCGAAAATTCGGAACATATATGGCGTAAAACATTTTAAGACTTTAAAATGTAATAACTTATATGCATATTGCTCTGAGAAAGCATTCAGCTTGAAGAGTAAATATGGCTGTTTTGGGATGATTCTGCCTAATAGCAGCATTTCCGCGACAAAGATGTTACCACTTCATGAGATTTTCTTTCAGTCCGGTGACTTGTGGATTGCGAATTTTGCATGGCGTCCCTCAAAACTATTTGAGGGCGCTGATATGCTCTTAGCGATAGTTTTGTCACTACCTTATAATAAAGGGACTTGCTTTACTTCGAAGTACGATAAATGGTTCAATGATTATCGAGATTTCCTTTTTCCAGCATTGTCCTTTGTTGATGCATCGAGTATTAAGCGGGAAGAGGCGATTCCTAAACTTCCCGCTCTGTATCTGTCTATACACAAGAAGCTTGTAAAGCTTAGTCATAGGGAAATGTCCGACCATTTTTCATCTAAAAATAGAAATTCAAGCCTCTACTATTTCAGAGCCGTCCAATATTGGATTAAAATAGTCGACAAAGAACCCATATACTTAGAGGATGGAAAACCAAAGAGAACTTCTGAAATGAAACCGATATATTGCGATACCGACGAGAGAAAATATATGTTAATAAGCATATTATCTTCATCATTATACTTTCTCTATTATGTCGTGTGGTCAAGCTGCCAAGTTATTAATAATCGCGATTTTGAATTTCCATTTGATTTCAAACTACTATCATTTACAAGCAAGTCAAGGCTTGTTGATTTAGGACAAAGACTTCAGGAAGATTATCAGAAAAATAGTCGTATTCTTGAACGTTGGTACTCTAGCCGTGGACGTAAATTTGTGATGCGTAAACAACACTTCTATATAAAGAAGTCAAAGCACATTATTGATGAAATTGACCGCGTTTTGGCCCAGCATTACAGCTTTACCGAAGAGGAGCTTGATTTCATTATTAACTACGATATTAAATACCGGATGGGCAAGGAATTGAATGAAGAGGAGTAAGTGTCTGTCCGCAGATTCCGCGGATCTTTCTTCATCAGTTTTATCATCCTATCAGCGCTCATCAACGGTTCTGGAAATTATTCAGTTTAAATGTTTCTATATTTTGGTATTAAAACTACCGTTTTCGGTAAATATTTAAACTGTCATTGATATGGTTTAATATTTTGCTATATTTGGTAGCATGAATACCCAAAAAACCACAAAATTAAACCGGCTTATCTCCAATTGGCAGCGCGGTGCTGTTTACACCCAAAGTTATTTAACGCAATTGGGGTATTATCCCGATCTGGTAAAAAGTTACAGGCGAAACGGTTGGTTGGAGCCAGTCGGCGCCGGTGCTTATAAATTGCCCAACGACCAGGTGGATTGGCTTGGTGGATTATATGCCATCCAACAACAATTGCAGTTGCCTGTACATGCTGGGGGACGGACGGCCCTGGAATTAAAAGGTTACGCCCATTATGGTCGTCTAAGCAAAGAAAAGTGTTTTCTGTACGGCAATAGCGGATCTCATTTGCCCAAGTGGTTCAGTCAACATGACTGGGGAGTTGAGCTTTATTTTAGGGCAACGAATCTATTTCCACCTGACATTCTGAAAAGCTATTCGGAATATTCTCACAAGGAACTGAGCATCAGAATATCAACGCCGGAACGAGCGGCGATGGAAATGTTGTATTATGTACCAGCCCTTCAGGGTTTCGATGAAGCCTATCGCATAATGGAAAGCTTAATGAGTTTACGTCCTCAACTGGTTCAGAATTTACTGGAGACCTGCCGGCAGATAAAGGTAAAACGTCTATTCCTGTATATGGCAGAAAGACTGCAAATGCCCTGGTTAGAGGAATTAGAAGTAGATCGGATAAATTTGGGAAAAGGTAAACGGCTTATCGCTACTGATGGTATCTTAGACAAAAAATACCTCATCACGGTACCGAGGGAAAATACAGGTTGAAAGAAACACGTTTTTTCAAACAGGCAGAACTTCTCCTCCAAATTCTTCCTTTCTTCTCCCGGGAAGGGATTTTTGCTTTGAAAGGTGGAACGGCGATTAATTTCTTTATCAGAGATCTGCCCCGTTTTTCGGTGGATATCGATTTAACCTATCTTCCGATCAATACACGAGAGGAAGCAATTGGAGAAATTTCAGAGTGTCTGGATAAGACGTCATTCTATATTGAAAAACAGATGGCCAATCTTAGAATTCAACACAGATATTTGCCCAAATCGAAAACCACAATTGGTCTTTTGGTTAAACGCGGTGATATATCTGTAAAGATAGAGCCGAATTTAGTACTGCGCGGTGCGGTTCTTCCTATTACCAAGAGGAAATTGTGCTCCAGGGCGGAAGAACTTTTTGAGCGATCTATTACCTTTCCGTCTTTAGCTTTTGAGGATATTTACGGCGGGAAAATTTGCGCCGCTTTGGACCGTCAGCATCCCCGCGATCTATTTGATGTCCAGATTTTATTAGAAAATGAGGGGCTGACAGATGAAATCCGTAAGGCCTTTGTTGTCTATCTTATCAGCCATCCGCGACCGATGATTGAAATATTGAAGCCGAATTATCAAGATGTTGCACAAATATATGAAAATGAATTTCGCGGTATGACCATAAGAGAAACCTCATGCGAAAGTTTGATTGAAACCCGTGATGTACTGGTACACCTGATAAAAGAGAAGTTAACATTGGATGAACGGCGCTTTATTCTTTCGGTGAAGAAGATGGAACCTCAATGGGATTTACTGGGTATAGAACATATCAAAGAACTGCCGGCTGTAAAATGGAAGTTGGTCAATCTTCATAAAATGGATCGTAGAAAACATCAGAAAGCAGTGGAGAAACTTCAAGAATACCTGGAACTATGAAAATGGTTCGATTTGCGGATTTAAGCTTCATCGGCAATGAATCGATCCTGAAGGAACATAAAATAGCCTTTCTATGCTCCCGCACCTGCCCGGCGCACATCATACTCAAGTCCTATGACTGGGCCAGCGAACAACGCGAAAAAGGCAACTGTGTCATCTCCGGATTTCACTCCCAAATTGAGAAGGATGTTTTTCACTATCTGCGGAAAGGCGACCAGCCAATCATTTTGGCGCTGGCCAGGGGTCTAAAAAAGCGCCTGGGACCGGAGGTCAAACAGTTGCTTGCGGGAAACCGCCTGCTGATCATTTCCCCATTTGACGAATCCGTTAGGAGGATCACCGCAGAGACTGCGCTGAAACGCAACGAATTGATGGCAGAACTGGCGGATGAGATCCTCGTTGCTCACGCCTCCAAAGGAGGCAACATCGAGAAATTGATCGAGAGAAACATTCAAAGCGGAAAGCGAATATCAACCTTTGACTTTGAAGAGAATAGACGACTTATAAAGGAAGGTGTTGAGATTTACCGGGATACAAGCAAACGTTCTTCTTTCTGAAACGCAATTTGGTGGAAGGAGACGCCTCACCGAGGCGTCTCTACAGATAAATACCTGATAAAAGGGCGATAGCGGCTGAAGAATCCCAGGTGCTATGAGCAAAATAAAGACATTACCAAGATCTGCTTAGAAAGCCTGAAGGAGGACCAAATTGAAATCTATTCCGAACATGCTATTCCCTTTTTCTCGCCCTGCGCCCTACGACTTACGCTCTACGCTTCCCGTTCCCATGGTCGCATTACTCCTTTTGATTTCCATATCCTGGAGGATCTCAATGGCCGAAATCCAGCCCGTGAACCTCGGCACCCCGGTTAAGAGCATGACCATATGGGCCCGGATGGTAGTGAAAGAGGGCGATACGGGAAAACCGATCCTCTATTCCGGAAACTATACCGGCGCAGGTAACTCAAAGCTTATAAGGTATGATTACACCTCCGGGGTGAAGTACTATGACCTCCCCGGGACGAAGGGGGCTTACGGCATTGCGCTGGGGAAAGACGGGATGATATACGTTGGGACCGTTGATGGAGCGTGTTTCTTCCGCTTTGACCCTCAGACAGAAGAAGTCACTAACCTCGGGACACCTGCTCCCTCTGAGGGCTACATATGGACCTTAGATGTCGGGCCCGACGGGAAGATCTACGGTGCCACATACCCGAACGCCAAGGTCCTCGAATACGACCCTGCGACCGGCTCCCTGCGCGATCACGGGAGGATGCATCCTACGGAGCAGTACTGCCGGGACCTGGCGGTCGCCGATAACGGCAGGATCTTCTGTGGGATCGGCTCACATGCGGACGTCATCGCCTACGATCCCGAAACAGGTGACAAGGTCGGCATACTTCCCGAAAAATACAAGTCGAACTCCTTCGCCTACAAACTCGATGCCGAAGGTGACGTAGTCTATGTCTACCTTCTCTACGACTACAGGGTCCTCATATACGATGCCGAAACCTACGATCTGCTTATGGATGTCGAGCCTCCATCCGGGGGATCGGTGGGGTTCTTTCGCCAGATCGCAGGGGGGCCTATTTATATATCGGGACTTCCGGAGGGGTACAAGAGATATGACAGGGAGAGCAACAGCCTCATCGATGTGGATATTCCGGCCTGGGGACTCTACGATCCCGAAAGCGGGATAGCATTCGGGATAAACAGCCAGGAGGTCTACGCCTACGATACGGAGTCTGGCCAGTACCTCGACAGAACCGATATAAGCGAGCACGGGGAAGGGATGGGGGTGTTCAGCCTCGGACTTGGACCGGACGGCTGCATCTACGGTGGCGTCTACAACCTCTTGCACCTTTTCAGATATGATCCGACATCCGAGAAGCTCGAAAACCTCGGGGAAGCCACTGCCGGATACAGCGGTGAATATTACAGCTTCTGCACGCTTGATGGAAAACTCTACATGGCGTCCTACACGTACTCCGTCCTGACCGTATACGATCCTTCGCTTCCCTGGAGCCCTGGCACCTCTGCGGGCTCCAACCCGCGCACCATAGGTCGTGTGGGCGAGGAACAGTACCGCCCACCTGGGCTTGTGGCCGGATCAGATGGCAAGATATACATCGGCTCGATTCCGGCATACGGTAAGCTCGGCGGTGCCCTCTCGATATACGATCCGGAAACCGATGCGTTCGAAGTCCACAGGAATATAATACCCGATCAGAGAGTCCTCTCTCTCGTAGAGGGCAGGGGCAGGATACTCTATGGTGGAAGTGGGATCGGAGGTGGTGGTGGGACGACACCTATCGCAGAGGAAGCACACTTCTTCGGGTGGGATATGGACGAAGGAAAGCTTGTCCTCGACATCGTCCCCAGGGAGCGCGCCTCCGGGATCACCACCCTTGTTGCCGCAGCCGATGGGAAGATCTATGGCTCTGCCGACAGCTACCTTTTCATCTATGACCCGGAGCAGGTAGATATAATCAAAAATGTCAAGTTTCCCCATGGGGGCATAAGCAAGATGAGGATCGGTCCCGATGGGCTCATATACGGGATACCCGGCTCGTCTGTCTTCA
>CAZTBA010000009.1:0-37744 GCA_964611725.1 uncultured bacterium | reverse complement strand
TTCAGGTTGGGAAGGATGGTTCAGGAATAGAGAATAGGAGGAGATCGCTTTTGAAAGAAGCCTCCAAAAATAAAGGGCATTTGCTTCTTTTGGGTCTATTATTATCACTATACGAGATTATTGTACAGTGCTGTTCTCCTGCATTCTCTGAGGATGAATTTTTGACTTTCAGCAATACCAAAGCCCGTGCCTTCGCCATGGGAGGTGCTTACGTATCTATGGAGGACGATATCTCCTCAGCTGCCTGGAACCCTGCAGCGTTTGGATCTTCTGAGCCGAGCAAAGTATTTTTCATTTCCCCCCTTACGCCTTTCATAGCTATTAATGATTTCAGAAATTACGACAGGTCGTGGCAAAGAGATGACGAGCTTACCTTTGAAGAGAGCATTTTCTCATTGGCCCTTTCCGTGAAAGGATTTGCGGTTTCCTTTCCCAATCTGAGCATAGCAGTTTTAGGGCTTGAGGAAAATCCCGATTCTGCAGGGCCAAGATTCTTTAATTCCAAACCTGCTCTGACAGATCATTTCCACATAGTCGGGGTCAACGTCAAGCCATCACCTTCATTTTCTTTCGGTGTTGCCTTAAGATTCTATTATAGGTGGGAGGAGGATAGAAACCGGAAATGGGGAAGAGGCACAAACTTTGGGATCCTCCTTAAACCTAATCCTAAAGTAAACATAGGAATAGCTTATTTTGATCTTCCCAATTCTTTCCTGGGAGAAGTGGATAAAAGGCTTATAAGAATAGATGATGAAACCGTTAATGCGGGTATATCATACTATCCGAACAACAGGATAGCTCTTTCAGTAGATCTGAGAAACCTGAACGATGAATCAGGATTGGCACAGAGGGAAATTCATCTCGGTTTCGAGAGCAAACTGTTACCCAAACTCCTTGTATTAAGAGGGGGATACTTCAGGAAACAGCCGGGAGATAAGGATGTCTTTTCATTGGGTTTTGGATGCGCATTTGTACCCTATAGTAATAATCTTCTAGGAGGCGATATTTTGGAGTATTCATTTTTAAACGAGGAAACTGAATATGGCAAAACAAAATGGCATGTTTTTTCTTTCAAAATTAATATTTAAACAAGGGGTGAGGATATGAAGTTGCTTTGGATATTATTCCCGATAACTGTTGTATTTTCGCTCCTCCTTAGCTCAGGATGTGCAGGGAACAAACCTCCGGCTCAGGATATGATTGTTACAGAAAAGCTTGCTGCTGAGATAGAAGCTTTAAAGGACAAAGAGTCAGTGGATCTCAAATCAAGGGAGGAAGTGGAGAAACTCAGAGAAGAGCTTGAGTCTATCAAATCTGAAATTGATAGAAAAATGGAATATTTAAATAACGAGAATGCTAATTTGAGCAACAGAATAGCCCTTCTTATGGACCAAATGAAGCGAATAGAACAAAAAATGGATGCGTTTTCCACAGGTTCTCAGGGAAAAACCGTGAGAGGAGCTTTCAGACCCTCAAGCTATGAGATCAAAGCATCTTACGAAGCTGCTTTGAAAGATTACTATGATGGTAAATATGACCAAGCTGTGGGTGAATTCACAGAAATTATTATGATATCACCCAAGAGCGATCTCGCTGATAATGCTCAATACTGGATCGGTGAGTGTTATTATTCTATGGGAAATCATAGGCACGCACTCGGAGAATTCCAGAAAATCTTCTCTTACCCGGATACCGATAAAGATGATGATACGCAGCTTAAAATAGCTTATTGCTATATAAAAATGGAAGATAGGGAAAGAGCTATTGAAGAGCTCAGAAAATTCCTTAGCGATTTTCCTAACAGCGAGTTTGTGCCACTTGCCCGTGAGAAGCTTAGGGAACTAGGGGAGATGTAAGGGTGATAATGAGCCGCTTGGCGAGAACTTGCTCTGTTTTGAATATGACACTGGCTTTTCTTATTAGCTTCACCTCAACTTCTGTACCTGCGAGCTCAGAACCCACGAATTTGGACGTCCTTCTGAATTTGATGGCCGGAGCACTTGATCCTATTGTAGTTGCTTTAAGTCCTTATAAAACAGAAGGAAATATCGCAATCTCTCCCAAAGGTGATCACCAGTCAAACTGGCTTGTGGAAAGCTCGCTTTTGAAACGCCTGGCTGAAGAGGGGTTTTCGGTGATTCCCCCTTCTGAAGTCACTAATAATTGCGAATATATGCTTTCCTATGAAGTCTTGGAGCTTGGTGTTAACTACTTGGGGAGCTATGGAAGTATATGGGGAAAGACACAGATAAAGAGACTCTCGAAGGTAGATGTTTCCTTCGAAATCCACGATCTAAGCAACGGAGAAATTATATGGTTGAGGGAGGTTAGTGACCAGTCTGTGGATAGTTTCGATAAAGGAAACCTGGAGCTTATAGAAAGCGCTACTTATGAATTTGCGAGGTCGGAGTTTGGAAAAGAAGGAATTCTGGGAAAGATATTGGAACCGATAGTTATATCTGCTGTCCTGGGTTGGGTCATATACCTTTTCTACACTACAAAAACTTAGCTGAACTCTTGAAACGAAACTAATTGTGAGGAAGTATGAAAGCAAGTTACTTAGCTCGCTGCTTGATCGTTTTGACTGTAGTCTTGATTCTATCAGGTTGTTCTATAAGAAACGCGAAACCTGATTTAGGTGTTGAAGAACGCTACAGAAAGGCTATGGAAATGTTGGAGAAGGAGGATTATGCTGAGTCTATAAAGGGATTTCAGCTCATAATTTATACCTACCCCGGATCTCAATGGATAGATGATGCCCAATTTGGGCTTGCGGAGTCATATTTTGGCAGCCGTGATTACATCAATGCCATATTTGAATATCAAAGGATAGTAAATGATTTTCCTCTGAGCGAATATGCAGACGATGCGCAGTTTAAAATTGGGATGTGCTTTTTTGAAAGATCTCCGGGCTTTGAGTATGATCAAGAGAGTACCAGGAGAGCTATAGAGGAATTCGAAAGGTTTCTCGAAGATTATCCTGATAGTGAATTAGTGGATGAGGCGGAGTCGAAGATATCGGATTGTCGTAATAAGTTGGCCAAGAAAAACTTTGAAACTGGAAAACTTTACAGAAAACTGGGTCATATAAATTCCGCTATGATCTATTTTGAAGAAGTTATAAAAAATTATGATGATAGCGACTGGTTTCTCAAGTCTAAGTATGAGATAGGTGAGATACTTCTGATGGAAGGGAAGATAGAAGAAGCCATAGATACATTTAGGAGTTTGGCTGAGCAGAGTTTGGATAGAGAAGTGAGGAGAAAAGCCAAAATCAGAATTGAGGAAATTGAATTGGGGTTAAAGGGTGAAGCTGATGACTTCTTCCAATAGAAAAATTGGAGTCATAGGTGGTACCTTTGATCCGGTGCATCTGGGTCATCTTGTTATAGCTGAAGAGGCCAGATGCCATTTTGGCTTGGATAAACTTATGTTCATGTTATCAGCTCACCCCCCTCACAAAGATGAGTCACAGATCAGTCGTGCTGAGATACGGTTAGAAATGCTTAAGAGGGCCATAGCCGACAATCCCTATTTTGAGATCTCAGATCTGGAACTTGCCCGTTCTGGTAAATCTTACACTGTGGATACTGTAAAGGATCTGAAAGATAGATTTGGGTCGGAGACAGAAATATACTTTATAATGGGCACTGATAGCCTCTTGGACATGGATCACTGGAAGGAACCGAACCGTATATTTGAGCTTTTGAAGGTTGTAGTGGCTGAGCGCCCTGGATTCAGGCTAGCGAAAGCGAAGCCCGAATTTGCACAGCACATTGTTACTTTAGATGTACCAGTCATCGGAGTGTCTTCTACGGAAATAAGAAATAGGGTTGCGGAAGGACGGTCGATCCGATACCTCGTTCCAGAATCTGTTATTGAGTTTATAGAGGAGGAGAGATTGTACATACCATTTAAGGAGTGAAAACATGCAAAAAACCTTACTCTTTCTAATTACAACAGTTATCTTATTTTCAATGTCTATTTCTGTGTCTGGCCAAACTTGGACTAGAGCAATGTCTCCTAATGTTACTTTTGTTAACGATATAGCTTTCAGCTTGGAAAATACGGATCAGATTTTCGCAGCTAGTTACGATGGCTTGCTCAGAAGTAACGATGGTGGTAGTAGCTGGGAGAAGATTGAAATCGGTTTTGGAGGAATACATCTGAGATCTGTGGCAATATCTGCCAATGCAATTTACGTTGGAACCTATGTGTCCGGTATCCTGCGCAGTACGGACGGTGGTACTACTTGGGAGGCACCTAATCAGGGTCTTGAAGGTGTGGATGTGAGAGATCTATGTGTTGATCCTGGCGATCCTATGGTGGTTTATGCGGCGACGTTTGATGCGGGTGTTTTTAAGACCGACGATGGCGGCGAGAACTGGGTGAATATATCTTGGGATCTGTTGGTTAATAGTACAAATGCTATAAAGATAGTCAAATCACCGGAGGAATATCTATTGGCTGGAGTGTGGGGAGAGGGACTTTTCAAAAATACCTTAGGAAGCCAAGAGTGGAAACTTCTCACCAAAGAAAAGTCTTTCAGAGGGTCTTCGATCTCCTCAATTGAGGTGAACCCTTTCAATGCAGAGGTTCTGTTCCTTGGTATATATGGAGACGGTGTTTATAGAAGCTTGGATGGAGGCTTGAACTGGATTGAATCTAACAATGGATTGGAAAATCTCTATGTTAAATCCATAGGTATAGATTGTCTAAGCACGAACGTGGTTTATGCTGGAACGGATGGAGGAGGACTCTACGTAAGTACAGATGTGGGAGAGATCTGGAATCGGGAAAACATTGAGACCAATTACGTTTATTCCGTTACTACTATACCACTGGTTTCCTGTCGTGTACTCGTCGGTAGCTGTTGGAATGGTATATATAAAAAATCCGAGTAAATTGAAGCTGCCTTTTGTATGCCTAAGCTGCCTATTGCTCAACACGGGCAGCTTTTTTATTTGGATTTTATTACGGGAGTTTTGAATTGACACCTCGAGGTGTTGTTGATATATTTCCAATGTATATTGAGATGATCAAATCCTTCATTTTAAAAATAGAGGGGGTGGCATGAGCTGGAAAATAGAAGTTTTTAACCTGCCTGAGATTCCTGATCCACTTGCTGCGGGATTGATGGATGGGATTAAGGACCTTGGGGTAGGCGGTGTTGAGGATGTGGAGGTTTCAAAAGTCTACCTTATGGAAGGAGACATATCCCACAGTGAAGTTGAGGCTATATCTAAAGAGCTTCTAACCGACCCGATAACTCAGAGATATTCGCTTGAGGATAGACCTTTTAAAGGTGACTACGTTTTGGAAGTGGCCTATAATCCGGGAGTCATGGATCCCGTTGAGGAGAGTGTTAGAAAGGGTATACGTGATCTCAGTATAACGGGAGTTGAATCTGTTAAGACGGCTATGAGATATATTATAACTGGAGAAATAACGGAAGAACAACTCCAATTGATAATAGATAAGCTTTTGGTTAATAGTGTGATACAACATGTGGTTACTGGCGAAGAAGCCCCCTCTTTGCCTTCGGCGGCTTACGGTTTCAAACTCGTGACGGTCGATCTCCTGTCCGCAAATGATGCCCGACTCATGGCGATAAGCCGTAAGGGCCAGCTTTTCCTTAATCTTCACGAGATGAAAGAAATAAAATCCCATTTCTCCGATCTCGGAAGAAATCCCACGGATTTGGAACTTGAAACCCTCGCGCAGACCTGGTCGGAGCATTGTGTCCATAAGACATTCAAAGGGACTATAGAATACGACGGTGACGTTATAAACAACCTCTTGAAAAGCACAATAATGAAAGTTACACAGGAGATTGATAGACCTTGGTGTATATCAGTGTTTGAAGATAATGCGGGGGTTATAGAGTTTGATAGGGATTACGCTATCTGTTTTAAGGTTGAAACCCATAACCATCCGTCCGCGCTTGAGCCATATGGAGGTGCGGGCACCGGCATAGGTGGAGTCATAAGGGACCCTCTCGGCACGGGACTTGGCGCTAAACCGATAGCAAACACCGATATATTCTGTTTCGGACCTCTCGATTGCCCACATGATAAGCTCCCAAAAGGAGTATTACATCCCAAGAGGACCATGAAAGGTGTGGTCGGCGGAGTTAGGGATTATGGCAACAGGATGGGCATCCCGACTTTGAACGGCTCTATATTCTTCGACGAGAGGTACCTTGGTAACCCCCTGGTTTATTGTGGAAACGTTGGTATAATGCCAAAAGACAAGTGTTTTAAGAAAGTCCAGCCAGGAGATCTGATAGTTCTGGTCGGTGGGAGAACCGGCAGGGACGGCATACACGGAGCAACTTTTTCTTCTGGCGAACTCACTGAAGAATCCGAAAGTATATCCAGTGGGGCGGTTCAGATAGGAAATCCGATCACAGAGAAGAAAATGACGGATGTCTTGCTTAGGGCGAGGGACTTGGGGCTTTACAACGCTATTACCGATTGTGGAGGTGGGGGATTATCATCGGCCGTTGGGGAGACGGGGAAGGACATTGGTGTTGAGGTTGACCTTGAAAAGGTTCCTCTAAAATACAAAGGTTTGACCTATACGGAAATATGGATATCCGAGGCCCAGGAAAGGATGATCCTCGCCGTTCCTCCTGAGAAGGCTGATAGGTTAATAGAAGTTTTTGCCGAAGAGGATGTTGAAGCGACCGTTATAGGAGAATTTGTTCCGAGCGGAAAGCTTCTACTTCGATACCAGGGAAACGCAGTTTGTGATCTCGATATGAGATTTCTCCACGATGGCCTTCCATTGCCCAGGAAGAAAGCCATATGGAAAGAGCCTGATTTTCCGGAGCCAGATTTCCCGGAACCGTCTGATCTTACACGGCATCTGAGGGATATCCTTGCTTCCCCCAACGTATGTAGCAAGGAATGGGTTATAAGACAGTATGATCACGAAGTCCAGGGGGCAAGTGTTCTGAAACCGCTCGTAGGGATGAAAAATGATGGCCCGGGTGATGCTTCTGTCATCAGACCAGTTTTTGAATCCCCAAAAGGCGTCATAATTTCGAACGGTGTAAATCCTAAATATGGACCTATAGATCCATATTGGATGGCAGCTTCCGCGATAGATGAAGCCCTGAGACAGGTAATAGCTGTTGGGGGAAGGCGTAATAGGACAGCTCTGCTGGATAACTTCTGCTGGGGCAACCCTGATAAACCTGAAAACCTCGGGGGATTGGTCAGAGCTGCAAAAGCCTGCTATGATATGGCGAAGGTATACGAGACTCCTTTTGTTTCGGGCAAGGATAGTCTGAATAACGAATATGCCGTGGAAGATGAAACCATATCTATCCCGCCGACACTCCTGATATCGGCTATGTCAGTGATAGATGATATAGATAAAGTTATATCTATGGATTTCAAGAAGGCAGAAAGTTTAATCTACGTCGTTGGATTGACAAAGGATGAAATGGGAGGTTCACACTACTATTTTGTCAACGGATATACAGGTAAGAGAGTCCCTGAGGTCGATCCCGAGCTTGGAAAGAAGGTCATGGACCAGCTTTCAGAAGCTGTAAATATGGGACTGGTGATATCCTGCCATGATTGCAGTGAGGGTGGGATCGGTGTTGCAGTGTCCGAAATGGCATTCTCCGGTGAGATGGGAGCAAGGATATATATGGCCGAGATTCCTCGAGGCGAGGGCGTCAGCAGGAATGATACCTTGTTGTTCTCAGAATCTAATACCAGGTTTATTGTGGAAGTGCCCGAAAGCTCCAAGGACGATTTTGAGGAGGCCATGGCAGGAGTTCCATACGGTCAAATAGGGAAAACTTGTTCAACCAATACCCTTACAGTTTATGGATTGGACGGGACGGAAATAGTGAAATCTGATATCTTCGAACTGAAAGAAGCATGGCAAGCAACGTTAAGATCAGTTTGAAATTCATCTTAGAAAAGAGGTGAAAATGGATAGTGAAGTAAGAACAGTGGTTTTAAGGGCCGCTGGCACTAACTGTGATGTAGAAACGGATTATTCTTTCAGATTGGCTGGGTCATATACAGATTTGATACATGTAAATGAGATTATAAGGGGTAAAAAAAGCCTATCTGATTATCATATATTGGCAATTCCTGGTGGATTTACCTATGGTGATGACGTGGCTGCCGGGAAAATATTGGCAAATGAACTCAGGTATAAATTCGGAAAGCAACTCGAAGATTTCTGTGATAGCGGCAAAATTGTCATAGGTATATGTAACGGTTTTCAGGTTTTGGTCAAAACAGGTTTGCTCCCGGATATCAGCGGAAATAGAATTCAGGAGTCTACTTTAACTTATAATGATTCGGGAAAATTTGAGGACCGTTGGGTTTACATGAAGAGAGACCCCAAGGATAAGTGTATATTCACACAGGGCATAGAGGGTCTCATATATCTACCTGTAGCTCATGCCGAAGGTAAATTTGTTCCCCGGGATAATAACATGCTCGAAGAGCTCAAAGGGAACGGGCAGATAGTTCTTAGATATGTCGATAAAGATGGCATGGAAGCCTCTTATCCCTGGAACCCAAACGGTTCGATAGATAATGTTGCGGGTATCTCCGATAGATCCGGAAGGATATTTGGGATTATGCCCCATCCGGAGAGGCATATATTCCCCCATCATCATCCTCATTGGACAAGGGAAAAACGTGGTCGACGGGGTGACGGATTTATAATATTCGAGAACGCTGTTGAGTTCGTTCGGTCGAATTTACTATGAGTTTCGCCTTAACTTGTGATTTCCAGTGAAATTTAAGATCTTATCCTTGCTTATCTTACCTTTGGTTTTTGCAGTTACCTGTATAAGTAGAGTAGAAGCTCAATACTTTACCTCTCAGATTCTCCACAAAAATAAATCCGACTGTTCAGCCGATTCAAGCCGGAATGCTCCCTCCGATAGATATATATCATCCGATAAGCTTTCCCACTTTTCGGTGAGTTCATGGCTCGTGGGGGCTATCTATTACGGCAATCGAGTCTGGCTTTCAAGAGATAAATCAAGTTCCCGGAGTACGGCAATCCTTCTGAGCGTATCCATCGGGATATTAAAGGAGATGTGGGATAAGAAGACCTCATACTTTAGCTTTAAAGATTTGGCTGCTGATCTTCTGGGAACAGCCTTTGGTTTCGCTATTTATACACTAAATGAGCCCTGAAACTATTTCAGATGTATAAGCTACCTGACCATAAGTGTGACTTACATGAATATGTTGGGGTGATACATATACACTCCGATTATTCTGATGGCACCAAATCCATACCCGATATAGCTCAAATAGCGGTTGAAGCTGATCTCGATTATCTTCTGTTTGCAGACCATATGACCCTCGAACCATTGAGGCTCGGACTCGAGGGATATTACGGACCTCTGCTTGCCCTGATAGGCTATGAGATAAACGATACATCCAATATCAATCATTATCTCGCCTTCAGACTGGACAGGGTATTGCCCCGGGATATGGATGCGAGAGCTTATGTAGCTGAGGTGAGAAGGTTGGGTGGCATAGGGTTTATAGCTCATCCCGATGAGAAAAGAACAGCCTTACCTGATCATCCACCCTATCCCTGGCTGGAGTGGGACACGGACCAGTTCGATGGAATTGAGATATGGAACCATTCTTCGGAATGGGTGGAAAGGCTGACAAGAAAGAATATGATAAGACATTATATGCACCCGAGGCGTGATCTCATCGGACCTGAAGAGGTCACACTCAAAAGATGGGATAGGCTAAATCTGGACAGAAGAGTTGTTGGGATAGGGGGAAGCGATGTGCACGCATTTCGTTATAAGTTTGGCCCGCTGACAGTTGAGATATTTCCGTATAAAATCCAGCTCAGGGCAATAAGGACTCATGTACTGCTGGAGTCTCCTCTCAATGGAAGTTTCCCTGAGGATAAGGGAGCTACGTATGACGCCCTTGTCAGGGCCCGCTGTTTCGTATCCAATTTTAGATGGGGTGACGCGAGAGGTTTCCGCTTTTGGGCGAAATACGATGAGGAAATATATAACATCGGAGATCGTGCATCAATGCCCAGATATGTGGATTTTCATGTTATTGCTCCGATGAAGGGTGAGATAAAGCTCCTAAGAAACGGAGAGTGCGTCCACACTGATTATGGGAAAGAGCTTTTCTATTCAACCGATCTCGGCGGTGCTTATCGGGTTGAGATCAGAAGGAATGGGAAGGTCTGGCTTTTGTCAAATCACATTGTTTTCCTGGGTGGAGGGGAGCGATGAGAGATTGTCCGGTAAGGTTTGTGAGGGAGAAGTGTGACTTATGCGGCACCTGTGTCGGGGTCTGTCCCGTTGATGCCATTATCCTCTGGGAGAATGGGTTGGAAATCGACTCGGAAGTCTGCATTAGGTGCATGAAATGTGTCTGGGTATGTCCCTGTGGAGCCTTTTGGAGGTCAGATGTTGAGAGATGATTATGACGTTGTTGTCATTGGAGGAGGGCCGGCGGGATGCTTCGCTGCTAAGGTTGTAGCAGATAGAGGGTTGAAAGTCCTTGTTCTGGAAAGGGATAGGGAGATAGGGGTCCCGGTCCGCTGTGCGGAAGCAGTTGGCGAATCCGGGCTCTCTCGGTTTGTGGATATAGATCCGAGGTGGATTGCCAACAAAATAACCGGTTTCTCTTTTTTCTCGCCCGATGGCACATGTGTAGACGTATCCGTTAATGAATACGGATATGTCTTGGAAAGGAAGATATTCGATAAGGGTATAGCCAGCCTTTCCATAGATGCAGGGGCCGAAATTTTGACGAAGGCCAATGCTACGGGACTCATTCTCGATGGCGGGAAAGTCGGTGGAGTTTTGTTCTCTCATAAGGGTGAACCCTGTGAAGTGAGGTCCAAAGTCGTTATCGGGGCCGACGGGATCGAGTCCAGGGTTGGCAGGTGGGCCGGACTGCAGACCGCATGCGGTGTGGACGACATGATGAGCTGTGCACAGTACGTATTGACCGGTATCGATGTAGAACCGGAGTTTTGCCAGCTCTGGTTCGGCAGGGAAGTTGCCCCTGGTGGTTATGCCTGGGTTTTCCCGAAGGATAGAAATACGGCGAATGTAGGACTTGGCATATCGGTGCGTTTTTCTGATAACGGTAGATGTGCTTTCTCATATCTCGACGAGTTTGTCTCGCTCAACTTCCCGGAAGCTTCGATGCTTGGCATGGTGGCGGGAGGAGTCCCCTGTTCCAGTGGATTAAAGCAGATAGTAAGCGATGGTTTGGTCCTGATCGGTGATGCGGCCCAGCAGGTTAACCCCTTGTCAGGTGGAGGAATAGAGGAAGCAATTGCGTCCGCAGACATTGCGGGAAAAGTGGTAGCTGAAGCAATTTTGAGAGGAAAGTTCACCTCACACGAGTTAAACAGGTATCAGAAAGAATGGCGTAAGAGATATGCAAAGATGAATAGAGGTTACTATAAGCTCAAGGAGATAGTATGCGAGCTTCCTGACGAAGTTCTAAACAAGACCGCCCATGCTTTGAGCGATATCGATCCCGCTAAGAGGAGCATCTTTCAGGTCTTCAAAATAGCTTTGATGAACAGGCCAAAGATCCTTCTACAGCTTCCAACCCTGCTTGGCGAACTCGCGCGATTTTAATGTTGTGTTGAAAAAAATTTTCAAGTGCAAGGAAAGATTTTTTCAAGATAACAAGTAATTATAAAACAAATACTTATTTATTAAAGCCTTCCACTGTTGAAAAAAAATTTCAATATGACTTGTTCGGAGAATCATATATTCTTTTCATAAGAACAATATTTACAGATACTTATGATTTTGGAGCTTTCATGGTATAATTGTTGCTAGTAATATTCTTGAACATACTCTTTCAAAGGCATTAACAGGGGGAAGTATGCACCCTGGAGAGATCATAAATAAGCGTTATAGGCTTATAGATAGTCTAGGCTTGGGCAGGTTAAGCATCGTCTTTCTTGCAGAAGATATGCTAACTGGTGCAAAAGTGGCCTTAAAAATAGCTCAAAGTAGTATGGTTAATTCTGAGTTGTTAGATCTATTTAAGAACGAGTTTAAGATTCTATTAGAGTTCGAACATCCAAATTTGGTTAAAGTGTATGAGTTCGATTCTATTGAGAAAACAGGAGGATTCTTTTTCACTTCAGAGTATATAGATGGTAGTAATCTTGAAGAAACAGAATTCAAATCGTATGATGAGATCTATGACATAATGATTCAGCTTTGTAGTGTCCTAGATTATATACATTCCAGAGGTTTTATACATTATGACATTAAACCTGCAAATATTCTCGTCAAGAGAGAAGGCAATATCTCAGTCAAACTTCTTGATTTTCACCTATCTTCTTTAATCGCAACAGATGAAAGAATCTTAAGGGGAACCATACCTTACGCGGCTCCGGAAATCATAAGCGGGGGACAAGGTGATAGGATATCTGATCTCTACTCTCTTGGAGTAACTTTCTATGAAACATTAACTGGACATTTACCTTTCGAAGGCGATACAGTTTCCATTATAAGAAGCCACCTGTATGAGCTACCTCCCCCTTTAACTAAGATTAATCCCAGAATACCAAAATCTCTTGAAATGATTGTTCTGAAGCTCATGTCCAAAGATATCCCTGGACGTTATCATAGCGGCTATGACGTTATCCAAGATATAAACAACATTTCTAGAAACAGATTTTTATCAATTTCCACTAAATTGGACAAAAGCTATGTTCTTAAGAGTAATTTTATAGGAAGAGAAGAACAGATCAATTCCTTTAAGAAAATTATCGAAAGTTTGGAGGATGGATTTGGAGAACAAAAGATTGTGTTGATTTCGGGCAGCCCAGGTATCGGAAAAACAAGATTGATGAAGGAACTCTATAATTATTGTAATCTCGAAGGTATAAGAGGCTTTTGGGTAAGTTCTGATAATAGAGATATGGGCAATACATTATTGAGTTTGGTGAAAGAAGTAAGATCATATTTAGACAATAATGATTCTTCATCTCAGATGTGTGAATTTGGAGTTGAGGAGGCTCTATCTAAGCTTTCGAAATCTGAGAATGAGCGGATATTTTGGATTAATAGTATTTGTGACCTTCTGTGTAAGTTTTCAATAATAAATCCATATCTAATGTTTATCGATGATTTTCCATTAAATGATGATTTATCCATTTTATTTTTGAAACATTTAGCCAAAATATCTGCAGGGAAATTCCTCATTATCTGCTCCTGTGGATTTGACGAAGTTAAAGGACTCTGTTTGAAGAGTCTGTTGAAGGAAGTAAGAGGTTTTGATAGGCTTGTAGAAATAAGGTTAGGGGAATTAGCTTCTGATGAAATAAGGTTGTTAATTCTGTCCATGCTTGGTTTAGTGGATATACCTGATGCTTTTCTCAACATCATAGTAGAGAAATCTGGAGGGAACCCTTATTTCGTAACGGAGATTATGAAAATTCTTGTGGAAAGAGGGAAAATCTACAGAATAGAGGAAGGTTGGAATATTGATGTGGAAACGATAGGAAAAATTGAAATTCCCCAAAGTATAATTAAGGTTATAGAAGGAAGGATAGGCTGTCTAGATAGTCAAGCTACCAATCTATTGGAAATCATTTCTGTTATCAACAAGTCCGTTAGTATAGAGTTGTTACATATTATTTCCGGGATTCAAAAGAAGAAAATTGCAGGTGTAATAGAGGATCTCGAACAACGTCATTTCATTCTTCAGAGATCATGTGGTAGATTACGTTGTTATGGTTTTTCACATGTTGTAGTGAAGGAAATACTATATGAGAGAATGGACCCTCTGAAAAGGAAAGAACTCCATGAGATTATAGGGAATAGCATAGAATCTTCTGAGATTGGGGTTTCGGGAAACTATGGAGTAGAAGACTTAGCCTACCATTTCATTAGATCATCTAATAAGGAAAAAGCTATAAACTATGGTCTAGAGTATGCTCAGAAGAGCAAAGATATTTACTCAAACTCTCAGGCGGCCGAAATCTATAGAGTTCTTCTGAAGTTAAATCTGAATAATGCAGAAAAGACTTTGATAGCTGAGAACTTGGGCGATGTTGAGTTTTTGATGGGGGATTATGATAAAGCTATACAACACTATAAACTCGTTTTGGAGATAGGTGATTCAATAGGAAATGAGAAGTTAGCTAGTTTAAATAGGAAAATTGGAGGTATATATGAAAGAAAGGGTGAGTTTGTATTATCCCTTGATTATCTAGAAAAGGCGATAAAATTTCTTGAGCACAAAGTTTCTCCTTATGAATACGCAATGGTTTTATGCTATATGGGCAAGGCGTATATTAGATTAGGCGAATTTGGGAAGACCATAAGCTGCTGTAAAGACGGCCTAAATATTGCTAATGCCATAAATAGTGATGAAGCAAAAGGATGGATATACGATACACTGGGCGTCGCAGAGTTTTTTAAAGGAGATGGATACAAGAAATCTTTGAGCTTATTTAAGAAAAGTCTATTCTTTGGTAAAACTGCAAACAACCCTCTAATAGTGATTGATTCGTTAATGCACGCTGGTAATGTCAGTAAACTTACAGGAGATTATTTTCAGGCTATTCAACGAATTGAGAAAAGCCTTCAAAAAGCCGTAATAATAGGTTGTGAAAATAAGAAAGCCTATGCTTTTGGAAATATAGGAACCTACTATGAAGAAATAGGAAATTTTGGTGAAGCAAAAATCTTCTATAAAAAAGCTTTGGGTATATCCGATAGGATTGGTGATAAAGTCGGAATTGCTACGGCCACTGGTAATCTAGGATTTATTTATTATTACAAGGGATTTTATATGAAGGCTCTTGAACATTTTAAAAAACAACTTGATGAAAGTCAATATATAAGCCATTTCGAAGGTATAGTCACAGCTTTTAACAAAATTGCTCTAACGTATATTTCACTGAATTTAAATGAAAAGGCTTTAAGTTCCGTCAATTATTCTTTAAATGTAGCAAAGGAGCATAAATTGTTATATGATAAAGCAGAAAGTTATAGAATTCTAGCCAAGATTCTCTTTAATAAAGGCTCTTATGAATTAGCATTTCACAATTATCAGAAATCTCTCAAGGTTTTTGAGAGAATTAGCAACTTAGAAGAAATATGCAGGACAAGCTTTGAGATCATTAATTCCTATATAGAGAGAAAGAGCTTTCAAAGAGCAAATGAAGTATGGGCTGATGTGGCTGGAATTGCGCAGAGCATAAACAGTAGATTTTTAGATAGCTTCCTCTATTTTCTCAAAGGAAGATTGACTAAGGGGAAGAAACGCTTAGTTTTTTTAGAAAAAGCGTTAAATTCTTGCCCTGATATGCCTGAGTTGAAATGGCAAATATATATGTACATGGGAGAATACCACTTTGAAAATAGGAATTACAAAGCGGCATTAGGAAGTTACAACATTGCTTTTAGAATGATCAAAGATATATCCATAAAATTGCCCGACGAATATAAGAAATCATATCTAAGCGATGGGAAAAAACAAGACTTGTTAAGAGATATTGAGCTTTTAAGAACCAAAGTTTCAAACAAAACTTTTTAAAAATCCTGTATGGGAGGAAACCATGTATCGATCCGAGGGAAGCAGGGATTCTTTAGATTTCTTGAACTATGCTGAGTCTTCTCTGGACAAGATAAGCAAAACTATAGCTAAGAACAACTTTGTATCTGAACTTGACAAAAGAATTCGTAAGAGACTCTCAATTATTTCTGATATCTGTCAATCGTCTTATGTCACAAGTTTGGATGAAATTATCAATTATATACTGGAAATAGCCTTGGAGGTCACAGATTCTGACAGAAGTTTTCTGGTCGTGCTTAATGAAGATTTTGGCAATTTCCGACTTGAGAATGCCTATTGTAAGAATTCAGGTGACGTAGAGCTCGGATCCGATTCTTTGAATGTTAGTAAGACAGTAACTGGAATGACTGTCAGCACTAAAAAGCCAGTGTACGTGGTTGATATTTCAAAGGACGAGGTTCTTAAGAAAAAGACAAGCATTTTGGAGTTATCCCTAAAAGCTGTTATATGTCTTCCTCTATTTTCAGAACAAGAAATCATTGGAATGATATACTTAGATAGTCAAAATGTTATAAAATCACTTTCTCCCGTCAACATGAATTTGCTTGAAGAACTATCGAATTTGGCAAGTTTAGTTATTCAGAATAGGTTCATACTAAAAACAATGGATAAAAATATAGATGCCATTAAAAGCTTTGGGAGAAATCTTAAGATCAAGCTTGGGAGACGGAAAACTGATTTGGATTATTCTTTTCCGATTCTGAAAAACAATGAATTTATTATAGGTGCAGATGAAAAAATGCAGAAGATATTTAAATTTATAGAAGCTGTTTCTAAAACCGATGCCTCTGTTCTAATAGAAGGGGAAAGTGGTACAGGAAAAGAGTTAGTGGCCGATGCTATCCATTACCGGAGCAGAAGAAAGAATAAAACCATGGTGACAGTAAACTGTGCGGCTTTGCCAGAAACTCTTTTAGAAAGTGAACTTTTTGGACACGTTAGATGGGCTTTTACAGATGCCAAATGTAGCAGGGACGGTAGATTTAAACTGGCAGATGGTGGTACTCTTTTCCTTGATGAGATAGGAGATATAAGTAAGAAGATCCAGGTGAAACTTCTCAGAGTCCTCCAGGAGGGAGAATTTGAATGTGTGGGGGGTACAAAGACTGAAAAAGTAAATGTAAGATTAATAACAGCTACAAATAAAAATTTGGTAAAAGAAATCGAGGATGAAAGCTTTAGAGAGGATCTTTTCTATCGTATAAATGTTGTTACTATATCTATCCCTCCCCTTAGAGATAGGAAGAGAGATATACCTTTACTGGCATCCCATTTTTTGGAGCTTTATTCCAGAAGATTTGAGAAGAATTTCAAAGAGATATCTCCAGAAGTAATGAAAATACTCAGAAATTATTACTGGCCAGGAAATGTAAGAGAGTTAGAGAATATAATAGAAAGGGCTGTCACTCTCGGTAAAGGACCTATAGTTACAGTGGAAGACCTTCCGGATTATCTAATCGATGGGAGATCTGGTACTTCTGATAGCAGAAATTTTGATCTGACTACTATTGAAAGATTTCCAAGCTTCTCGGAACTTGAAATGAAATATTTGAGAAAGGTTTTGGAATTTACAAATTGGAATAGGGGAGAAGCCTGCAAAATATTGGAAATATCAAGACCTACACTGAGAAAGCGCATAAGGAAATATAACTTACTCTCTGAATGAAAAGGGGGAAATATGAGCGATGAAAATGTTTACCTTGAGAAAATCGTCAGTATTAGTGAAAATATATCAAGCGTAAAAGAGTTGATAGTTAGCTTTGCACCGTATGATGACACAGTTTTGATAACAGGTGAAAGTGGTACAGGCAAAGAGCTTGTAGCTAATGCCCTACATTATCTTAGTGGAAGATCTCACAAACCTTTCAGAAAAGTTAACTGCGCGGCCGTTCCTGAAAATCTTATAGAATCAGAACTTTTTGGCCATGAGAAAGGGGCTTTCACCGGGGCAGTTTGTCGAAGAAGTGGAAAGTTTGAATCCACCGATGGTGGAACCATATTCCTTGATGAGATCGCTGATATGAACAGATCTGCCCAATCCAAGGTTCTAAGGATTATTCAAGAGAAGGAATTTGAAAGGATTGGCAGCAATAGGGTTATAAAGGTGGACGTTAGAATTATAGCTGCAACTAATAAGGACTTGGAGGCTGAGGTCAGGGGAGGTGGTTTTAGGGAAGACTTGTTTTACAGATTGAAAGTCTTCGATATAAATATACCGCCGTTAAGGGAAAGGCCTGATGACATTCCTGTTCTAGTCAACTATTTTCTGAAGAAATTTAGCAGAAATGGAAACGATGGGCTTGTAGTAGATGAAAGCACAATAGAAATATTGGAGAAGTATAGTTGGCCCGGGAATGTGAGAGAACTGGAAAACGAAATGAAACGTGCGATAGCCCTTGTTGACAGGGGAAAAGTTATAAGACCGAAACATATCAGAAAAAGAATATTGAATTTTCTGGCATATCCTGCTTCTATAACCTTGGACAAGTGGAGACCTTTGATAGAGGATGCGGAAAAAGACATAAGATCCTTTCAAAAAAGCCTTCAGGATTTCAGAAGCATATGGGGAAAAGAGATAGAAAAAATATATATAGAAGCGGCGTTCAGAGAGGTCAAAGATGATTCAAAAGGCAAAATGGATTTGGTGAAAAAGGCGTCAATCCTGCTGAGGTGCTCGGTTCCAACCCTGATGCGCAGGATTAAAGAGCTTGATATCGACCATGGGGCATTTCTAAGGCGAGAACAACATTAGGTGCGAAAAAAAGCGGAGGATGAGAATGGGGAAGAGATTTATGGGATTGGATTCAAGCACACAGGGCCTTACGGCTGTTGTCATCGACCATGAAACGGGCGAGGTTCTACTGCATCAGATCAAATATGAGGAAAGGCTTCCAAAATACAACACGACAAGCGGGTTCTACGATCTCGGAAATAACGTCTTTCATTCGTCTCCACTGATGTGGGCGGAAGCCCTGGACCTTATGTTCGAAGACCTCAAAAATCAGGGTGTCAAACTTTCTGAAATTGTCGCCGTGTCAGGATCGGGACAGCAGCATGGAAGCGTTTATCTGAACCGTGAAGGCAGAAAAATCCTCGAAAGCCTGTCGCCAGATAAGGATCTCGCGGAAAGCTTGAAGGGGGCGTTCTCCCGTGAAGCGTCGCCCATCTGGATGGATTCAAGCACAGAAATCGAATGCGGGGAGATAAGAAAATCCCTCGGCGGAGTTTCAGGTGCGATAATGAAGACCGGATCGGATGTTTTCGAGAGGTTTGCCGGACCGCAGGTACGGGCCTTCCATAAGCGTGATCCCGGTTCTTACGGGGATACCGCAGACATAGCCCTGGTGAGCTCATATATGGCTTCTATTCTGAAAGGCGGTATAGCCCCGATAGACCCCGGGGATGGTGCCGGCATGAGCCTGATGGACATAAGGACGAAGGACTGGCTCGAAGAGGCAGTATTTGCCACTGCACCCGGCTTAGAAAGCAAACTGCCTCCGGTCAGACCTTCGGATACGTTCATAGGCTTGATAGACAGCTACTTCATCTCAAAATATGGTTTCAAACCGGATACCGAGATTTTCTGCTGGTCGGGCGATAATCCGAACAGCCTGGTGGGAACCGGAATCGTAAGGCCGGGTCAGATCACAATCAGCCTCGGGACAAGCGATACCCTCTTCGCATATATGTCCGAGCTTAAGACCGACCCGAACGGCGAAGGGCATGTCTTCGGCTCCCCCACCGGTGACTACATGGCGATGATCGTATTCAAGAATGCCTCTCTCGCCAGGGAAGGTTTGAGAGATAAATACTTCGGCAGCTCAGCAAACTGGGATGATTTCTCAGATGCGCTCAGCAACACCCCAGTGGGCAACAACGGGAAGATAATGCTGCCGTATTTTGTGGCGGAAATAGTGCCAAGGGTGAATGATCCCGGGGTTTACAGATACGGCGGCCTCGCCGAGGGAGACGGCCCGTCAAATATAAGGGCCTTGGTTGAGGCCCAGATTATGTCAATGCACCTGCATTCTAACTGGATAGGGGAGGAATTTAGGGAAATCCACGTCACCGGAGGCGCATCGCAGAATCCGGAGATACTCAGGATAATGTCAGATGTATTCGATGCAACTGTGAAAGTTTACAGGATAAGCAATAGCGCGGCACTTGGCGCTGCTATAAGGGCGGCCCATGCCTATCTTAACAGGCATGGAGAAAGGGTTAGCTGGGAAGAACTGATCGATAAATTTGTTATATCGGATTCCGAGGTAAAACCTGTTAGGGAAAATAGCGATGTATACAGGGAACTTGTGCCTTTATATAAAGCATGCGAGGATAACGCCTTAAGGAACGGGCAAGATCCAGATCCACTCATAGGGGAATTCAGATCCAAAATAACCTCATAAATCGGATTATCATACCAACTCTACATTTTATGAAGTAAATGCCTTTCCCTCGGACTGTAATCGAGAGACCACGGCAGGATATCTCTACATGGAAAATGCGGACTACTCCAAATGCGGATATGGTACTATACTTCAATGAATCTATAATCCATAGTACCCATCCCCAGGTTTTCGCCGTGTCTGAGCTGGATATGCGGATCGACCCCGGGGTAGGCTATTTCTGAAAGCTCTTTGCCGCTCTTCTCCAGAATCAGGTCTAAGGCTGCTTTGTCAAGGGCGATCGGATCCTTCCCTGCTATTATGCCGATATCGGGTATTATGGGCTCCTGCTTCGAGCCGAAGCAATCGCAGCCTTTGGTCACGGAAATTAAGAAATTCATATAGCCGACCTTGCCTTCTTTATCTTTCACTGCACCATAGGCATGCTCAACTATCTTCTCCTGCAATACGTGGCTTTCATTACCCCAGTCAAATTTCACAGCCCCAAACCGGCATACGGCCAAACATTCCCCGCAACCTATGCAATTTTCCTGAACTACGAACGCCTTCTCATTCCTTAGGGCTATCGTGTCCTGCGGACACCACTTTATGCAGAGCATGCAAGCTGTGCACTTGTCAGGGTCCACCTCAGGGAGCATCTTCGAATGCTGATTCAATTTGCCCTTGCGGCTTGAGAGTCCCATGCCCAGGGTCTTCAAAATCGCGCCGAGGCCTGTCCCGGGGTGTCCGGTAACATGAGCTACCACGATGAAAGCATTGGCCATTATGGCATCTGATGCAATGGCTACTTTGCTGTACATGTTCCCGTTTATCTCCACCTCGATCTCACTCGTTCCGACCAGGCCATCAGCTATTATCACCGGTGCACCAGTGTTTTCTATGGTAAAACCATGCTCGTGTGCAAGATGCATGTGATCGACAGAGTTCGATCTCTGTCCCCTGTAAAGGGTGTTCGTATCAGTAAAGAAGGGTTTTCCCCTCTTCTGTTTGACCTTTTCGATAATGGGCCTGAAGTATTCTGCGGGGACATGGGTAACGTTTCCCTTTTCCCCGAAATGGAGCTTTATGGCTACGAGATCGTTTTCGGATATACACGATCCGAGATCCGCTGCTTCATAAAGATCCTCTATTTTCCGGATTATAGATTCCCTGTGTTCGCCTTCCGAAACCGGGGCGAAAAAGACCTCCGACGCCATTACAACCTCCATGTTTTTAGAACAAAGTCCCTATCGAAACACCGAAAATTTAGTGAGAAGAATTCCTCATGTCAAGATCCAAACTTCTCGAATCCGAATGACATCCGCAAAACAAAAGAGCCCCATATTTATAGGGCTCTTTTGCCAGAACCTAAAGCTTACCCGTCAATCCAGTTTCATAACATTTGAAGCCTGAAGTCCTTTAGGGCCTTCGGTAACCTCAAACTCGACTTCCTGACCTTCCCTCAAGGATTTAAAGCCTTCACCGGTAATGGTGGAATAATGGACAAATATGTCCCCGCCATCTTCCTGCTCGATGAAACCATAACCCTTGGTATCGCTGAACCATTTTACCTTTCCACGAGCCACCTTATCACCTTCTTTCCTCTCTGAGTTTTAGCCTTTATGCCATAGTTTGAATTTCGACAATAAAAAACCACAGAAACCGACCCTCGAAGGTGAGGATCACCCCTGTGGCAAAAACATATAGAGAAACAAATCTCGCACTTACTTCCCTTCCATCTGCAACTGTAAAGAACCCTGTAAACCAATTCATTAGCAATGTAAACAAGACCTCCATATATGTCAAGCACTTTTTTCTTTTTTATGGTAGATCTCCTGTATAAAGAGAATTACCTGGCGTCAAGAGGCAAATGTTGAGTTCATATTCGTGGACCGGAACGAGACAATCTCACTGCTATCACTAATGTATTGCTTCTAATGGCTGATTTCCCGCTGCGAGTGACAAGATTTCTGTTGACATATGGCAGAAAATGTGTATGTTTAAACCTTAGTTTGAGATTGCACAAACATAAGATGCTAAAATTTGGATCTCTGAACTTCTTGAATCAGCACTTTAATATCTGCGCTTTTTATGATCAGTATTCCGAAACTTGTGACAATTTGAAATGAAACTTACATGGGACCATCGGTTCACGCTGCATTTTCTTTCTGCAGCGATTTGCTTTTTAAGCTGTTTTCTCCCCTCAGCTTCATCGGGTTGTGTTTATACTGTCCGCGACATAGGGTTCGCTGACGTAATGTATGACCCTTATCGCCTGTATTGCTACATCCGAGAAGACACTCCGGAAGAACTCAAACTCACCTTCGAACAGACGTCATATGCTACCCTCATGGATAGCAATGTTGAGGTCGAGATGGTCAACGTCGATCGGCAGCAAAACCACCCGGCAATTACTTACCTCGATTTCTGGGAGATAAAATCGTTCCCATCGGCTGTCCTGGTCTCCCCGAACGGACGGTCGTTGGCTCTACCCGTTTCCCTTCCGGGTAAACCCTTCAGGGAGACGGCGTGGTCCGCTCTGGAAAGCGTTATCTCTTCGCCCAATAGGGAGGAAGTCCTACGGTACATCGTGAAGGCCTACTGCGTGATTCTGTTTATTCAAGGGAAAAATTCCGCCGAAAACGAAATGGCCAGGGGTGTGCTTAACGATGCAATCGGGGAGATTGCCAGGGCGATGAGCCAGATGACCAAAAACGTCGAGCAACCACCCCATCTAATTGTGTTACCCGCGAAATCTTTCCCTCAAGAGAGAGTGCTTCTCTGGAGCCTCGGTGTCGACGAGGATGCAGCAAGCGGACCATGTGTGGCCGTGATCTATGGAAAGGGAAGACAAATTGGCCCCCTGCTTAAGGGCAGGCAGATCTCGAGAAATGCGATCTTCAACATCCTCTCTATAATTGGTTCATCCTGTGAATGTGGATTTGACAGGGAATGGGTGTTAGGAAGGATGATACCTCTCAAGTGGGGTGAGGGAACTCAATCTGAGGTGGTTAAACTCCTTGGATTCGATGCCGAGAGCCCAATGGTGAAAAGGGAAATGAGCCAGATACTGTCCCTGGGTGCATCTATACCTGATAGCGAGGGGCTAACAGGTCCGGAGGAAAGCGCCCTCGATGTCTACAGGGAGGAAGCCTTTCAGGTTGAGGAAAAGTCCTCTGTGGCTATGATCTCTCCTGCCCAGATTCAGGAGTTAGCCTCTTCAGAGCCTGGTTTCCTGGGACTCGGATCGACTCTCAGAATCACTTTGATCGTTGTTGGCGGCATGATCCTTTCGATCTTGGTTGGGGGTGTATTTGTCTTATTAAGAGCAAGGAAGGGAGGATCGTGAAGATATTTCACCTCATTCTCAGGGAGATCGGACATAGAAAGCTGAATTTTTTGCTTAGTCTGATGGCTGTTGTTATGGCCGTGGCACTGTTCGTGTCCTTCTTCACAACCGGCCGGGCTTCTGAGCGTGAGACAACCAGGCTGATGCGCAACATAGGGTTCAACCTGCGAATCATTCCGAAAGATACTGATATAGATAAGTTCTGGATGAGAGGTTTCTCAGAGAGCATGATGCCGGAAGATTACGTCTACCGCCTGGCTTCTCAAAGGGGCATCTCCTATGCTCACCTGACCGCAATCCTCCAGAGGAAAATAGTATGGCGCGGCAAGGAAGCCATAATGATGGGGATCTCGCCGGAGATTTCGCCACCAGGCAAGCAGAAACCTTCGATGAGCTTTACTGTCGAGCAGGGGACCGTATATGTCGGGTTTGAGCTGGCACGCGCGCTGAAACTCAGGAAAGGAGACATTGTCGACATTTTCGATAGGACTTTCACAGTGGAGAAGTGCCTCCCCGAAAGCGGCAGCGATGACGATATCCGTATCTATGGACATCTCCGTGACGTGCAGGACCTTCTTAACGTGGAAGGTGGGATCAACGAGATAAAAGCGCTTGAATGCCTTTGTCTCACAGGAGATTCCGACAAGAGTTCTCTGAGTATACTGAGAGAGCAGATCGCTCAGGTGCTTCCCGGGGCCAAAGTGATCAGGATTCAGTCCATAGCCACAGCTCGAAGGAGACAGAGGCTAATGGTGGAAAGATATTTTGCCTTCATCATACCGCTTGTGTTGATCGTATGCGCGGCATGGATAGGTGTTCTGGCGATGGTGAACGTACGTGAACGGCGACAGGAGATAGGAATCATGCGGGCTCTCGGCTATGGGTCCGGCAAGATAGCACTGCTCTTCCTTGGCAAAGCAGCTATAGTCGGAACAATTGGAGCCGTGGTCGGTTTCGGCATCGGAACGGCTCTGGCTCTGTCATATGGTCCCGATATATTCAAGGTCACAGCTAAGATGATTGAGCCGCTATACGGTCTACTCGGCTGGTCGCTCATCGCCGCACCGGCATTTGCAGCACTTTCAAGCTTTATACCTTCGATGGTTGCTGTAACTCAGGATCCGGCCATTACGCTCAGGGAGGAGTGACTATGGTTCGTCTTGAAAACGTTAGCAAGATATACCGGACCCGGGATGGTGAGGTCAGAGCCCTGGATGATGTCAGCTTCTCAGTGAAAGAGGGCGAATTTGTGGTGGTCCGAGGCCCGAGCGGCAGTGGTAAATCTACGCTGCTTCTGACTATCGGAGGCATGATCCATCCGACTAAGGGGCGTGTTCTCGTCAAAGGGGAGGACCTCTACGCGATGGGCGGACAGAGGAGGGCGAAGTTCAGGGCAGAGAACATAGGATTTATCTTTCAGATGTTCCACCTGATTCCCTATTTGGATATCGTCGAAAACGTGCTCCTATCTGTCAGCGTAGTGAAAAGGCGGGTCGATCCCTCGGATGCACGTGATCTCCTGAAACGTTTGCGCCTATCCGGCAGGGAACATCACAAACCTTCCGAGCTCAGCACTGGAGAGAGGCAACGGACGGCTGTGGCAAGGGCACTTCTCAACCGCCCGAAAATCATCCTGGCGGATGAACCTACCGGCAATCTCGATCCGGATAACGCTGCTGAAGTGATGGGATACCTGGCTGAATTCCACAACGGAGGCGGCACCGTTGTTGTCGTCTCTCACGAGAGTATGGCTGAAAGCCATGCCGAGCGAACAGTCCTCTTGCGTGAAGGAAGTATAGAACTTCTGTAGCAATGGGTAATGAGAGATATGGTCCATTTGAGAAAATCTGAGGTTTACTGGCCCTTAACGGAAGAATGCCTTAAGGAGAGTAAAGCCCATCGTACAAGATCCCTACAGTCAGCGCTCTGGACGGAGCTTCTAACAATGGTGTATTTGGACTGAACGAGGAGGTAAAAGTGCGACCTGGAAAACGTATTGCCTGCTCCGGTATCTTGATCTGTCTTGTAATTGCCATTGCATTTCCTATAGCGGATGCTGCCGATTGGCCGACATACAGGCACGACGGTGCTCGAAGCGGCGTCACGTCCGAACAATTGGCCCCTCCACTTTCGCAGGAATGGGTGTTTATTTCCAAAGATGCCCCTGAACCCGCGTGGCCAAAACCTGCGGAAGAGCTGCCGAGAATGCACTTTGACGATGCTTATTATGTAGCTGTGGCTGGCAAATCAGTCTATTTTGGTTCCTCGATGGATAACAAGGTTTACTCGCTCGATGCCGCAACGGGCAAGGTTCGCTGGACAACTTTCACCGAAGGGCCAATCCGCCTTGCCCCCACGGTCTGCCAAGACCGGGTTTTCGTAGGTTCGGACGATGGCTATGTGTATTGCCTTAAGGCGAAGAATGGCAAGGTTGACTGGAAATACAGGGCCTCACCCAACGATGAGAAGGTGCTCGGCAACGGCAGGATGATATCGCTCTGGCCCGTGCGAACCGGTGTCCTGGTCGATGGAGGGACCGCCTACTTCGGTGCCGGAGTCTTTCCCGGAGAAAGTATCTACATCTGTGCTTTGAGAGCAAAGGATGGCAAAGTCATCTGGAAGAACGACACCATTGGTGATTATGGGCATGAGCAACAATACGGGGGCATATCTCCCCAGGGCTACCTGCTTGCATCCGAAAGCAAACTCTATATCCCATCGGGCAGGGCTTTGCCGGCTGCCTTCGACCGCAAGGATGGGCGTTTTCTATTCTACCCATATGCCGGACATACCGGCGGGACCTGGGCTCTATTGACGGATGGTGAGCTTATCGCTGGTGTGGACGATACTGGTGAGCCCGTCAAGGCCTCTTACGACAAGGAGAAGGGGAGGAGAAAGGACGACGTGTATGCGTGGTTCCCAGGGCTTCGTATCGTCGTGACGCCGGATTTCTCTTACATTCTCACTGAAAATGACATCCGAGCGATCGATCGAAACGCTTATCCTGTGTTGAAAGGGAAAATGGAATCCCTGGAAGAGGAGCGAGAAAAGCTATCGGGAACGCTGTCGGATGTGAGGAGGAAGCTCGCGTCCATGAACAGGGAGAGTGAGGATGGTGAGGGGTCCGAAGAGTATGAGGTAAGCCGAAAGGCACTCCAGAAACAGATAGACGAACTGACACAGAAGATAAATGCACTGGCTGAGCAGGAGAGGAGCGTGAAAGATTCCGTCAGTAGGTGGGAATACCCGTGCGAGGATTTCAGCTCCTTGATCTTAGCTGGTGATATACTGTTTAGCGGTGGACAGGACGAAGTTATCGCGATAGACACAAAGACGGGTGAAAGACTCTGGGGCAGTAGGGTAGAAGGGAAGGCCTGTGGCCTGGCTGTCTCGAATGGTAGGCTCTTTGTCAGCACTGACAAAGGTAGAATTTACTGCTTCGGGAAGAAGGAGGTGTCTAAAGCCAGAGAGATCAGACCAGCTCTCAAGTCCTCACCTTATAAGAGAGACAAGCTAACCCCTATCTACGAAACCGCTGCTGAGGAGATCCTCAGAGAAACGGGAGTAAAGAAGGGTTATTGCTTGGTGCTCGGTTCCGGCGAGGGCCGCCTTGCGTTTGAGCTTGCCAGGCTGACGGATCTGATGGTTATAGGGATTGAACCGGATGCGAAGAAGGTAAAAAGAGCCAGGGAGAAACTCGATTCCGGGGGACTCTATGGGTCTCGGGTAATTATCGATCAGGGTTCGTTATCGGATCTGCCTTACCCGGACTATTTCGCAAACCTTATCGTATCGGATAATTTGCTGATATCTGGCGAAGTGCAGGGCTCATCCGCTGAGATGTTCCGGGTGCTGAGACCCCATGGGGGCGTGGCATACCTTGGTCAGCCGTCCGGAGCGAGAAAGGCTAAGGATTCGGTTGACATGGTGGAAGTGCGTAACTGGTTGGAAGATCAGGGTTTACCCTCCCCTGAGGTAAAACGGGAAGATGGTGTCTGGGCAAAGGTCACACGCGGCCCTCTGGAGGGATCGGGAGGATGGACGCATCAGTATGCCGACCCCGCGAATACGGCATGCTCCGATGATGAACTGGTAAAGTGCCCGCTTGATGTCCTCTGGTTCGGCCGGCCCGGCCCCGAGAAGATGGTGGAGAGACATGCGAGGGCAGCAGCGCCGGTCTCCATCGATGGTCGCCTCTTCGTCCAGGGAGAAAACGTTGTAATGGCCTATGATGCCTACAATGGCACACTCCTCTGGGAAAGAGAGATACCGGGAGCAGTGCGGGTACGTGTGGATGCGGATGGGGGTAACCTGGCTGTCTCGAAAGATGGGTTTTTCGTTGCCGCCAGAGAAGGGTGTTTCCATCTGAATCCGGCTACAGGTGAAACTCTGCATACCTACAACGTGCCTGAGTCTCCGGATGGTGAGCCTCGCCGCTGGGGGTATATAGCATGTGTAGGCAAAACGCTCTTTGGCTCGGCAGCGGACCCTCTGCAATTAGAATACGATGCGTTTTGGAAGATGATGGCTCGGGATGACGGAACCTGGAAGAGTATGGAAGAGATTCCGGAAGAATACAAGCGTGCCTATGAATACTTCATACCGAGATATCCGGAGCCTGACGAGAGGGCTCGAACTGGTTTCCAGAGGTCTGGCTTGAAATGGCGCTCTGTAGCCGACTTTCCTGGATGGGGGAGTGTAAGTAGTCCGAAGGGTGCTGTAACGGAGAGGATGATGGTCAGTGATGCTGTCTTTGCTATGGACATAGAGACAGGTAAGCTAAAGTGGTTACACCGGGGTAATAGAATTGCTCATATAACGATCTCGATAGGCGATGGCATGGTCTTTTTGGCTGAGAGATCGGTGACAGGGGAGCAGAAAGAACAGGCCTTCAAGGAGAAACGTAGACTGATCGAGAAGGGGATATTTGAAGACGATGGGCTGGATGTGGGACCTGAGGATTCCGATGTCCGGCTCGTTGTTGCTCTTGATTCTTCTACAGGCAAAAAACTCTGGGAGAAAGCTGTAGATTTGACCGGTTGTGGCGGTGATAGGTTAGGGTCCGCATATCACGACGGTATGGTGTTCCTTTTCGGTTGCTTCAGCAACCACGATGGGGATCTCTTCGGAGAGGGTGCCCTCAAGTGGCGGCGCATTACAGCCTTATCTGCCAGGAACGGCGATACCATCTGGTCACGTCCCCTGAACTACCTCCGTCGTCCGCTTATCGTAGGTGATGATATAATTATAGAACCGCGTGCCTGCAGTGCCCACACGGGTGAGGTCAAGATGCGCACCCACCCCGTTACGGGAGAACAGGTTCCGTGGGAGTTCCTGCGTCCGGGACATTGCTGCAGCATCACCTCAGCCGCCCCGTATGGTCTTTTCTACAGATCATACTGGACGATGTTCTACGACCTTGAGGAGGACAGTGGTCTGATACACTTCGGTGCGATTCGTCCTGGTTGTTGGATAAACCTTGTACCTGCCAATGGACTACTTCTGTTTCCGGAGGCGAGTTCCGGCTGTACATGCTCCTTCCCGCTCAGATCCACCGTGGCATTTAAACCTAAAAGTCCGGAGAAATCCAAAGACTGGTCTGTATTCATCACTCACGGCCCCATGACCCCTGTCAAGCATCTCGCCATTAACCTCGGTGCACCCGGCGACATGAAGGATGATGGTAAGTCCCTCTGGTTCGGCTATCCCCGTCCACGTGTCGGATACGGGGTGAAATTCGATCTGAGCGAAGATATCCTGCCCGGTATGGGTTATTTCTGCCGCGACTATAAGGGTATGCATATCGAGGGAACGGACAAACCATGGTTATTCGCGTCGGGATGTTACGGTGCTACGCGTTTTGATCTACCTTTGGTAGGGGACATCTGGGGGGATGAACCCGGCGTCTACACCGTACGCCTTGGATTCTCCGCCCCCGAGGGCGACCGTGTCGGGGAGCGTGTCTTCGACATCAAACTCCAGGATAAGATCGCTCTGAGCAACTTCGATGTCCTTAGGGAAGCCGGTGCACCTAACAGAGCTGTTGTCAAAGAATTCAGCGGAATCGATGTGGAAAGTACCCTTAAAATTGAGCTTGTGCCGGAAGCCTCTGATCCTACAAATGAAAGGGCACCCCTGATCAACTCCATAGAGGTTATCAGAGAGGATGTACCGGGCGAAGCTGAAGAAGCTGCTGAACAGGCCGAAAGGCCTGACGCAAAGGTTTTACTGGATATGGCGGAAGCCAAGGTGTCGCAGAAGCGCTACGATGAGGCTTTGGAAATGTATCACAGGGCCCTTGATCTCGCCGATTCAGATGATCTCAAACTGCAGGCCCTAAAGGGATTAGCAGTTATCGGAAGTCCGAAATCCATGAAAAAGATAGAGAGATATTGCAGGGATGTTTCACCCATTTTGTTGGAGTACAAGGGACTTGACCCAGAGGTCACGGACGGCGCAATACGTGTTTATGCCGCAGTTGCCGACAATATAGCTGAGGGGGGCGATAAGCAAAGGGCCATAAGAATGTTGAGTGGAATATTGACTGCTCCCGGAAGCTTAGATACACGTCGTCAGATAATCGATAGCCTTGAGGGATTGGGTGTTGAGGTCGGTGCTGATGCTGCCAAATCTGGTTTCATAACTCACTGGCATCTTATCGGTCCATTTCCCTGGGATGGAAGAATCAACAATCTGGACAAGGTTTTCGTCGGTGAGCCGGATATAGATTTGGGGAAGATATATCAGGTCGAAGACAGAACATTGGAATGGAAAAGGTACGTGGGCGATCGAGGGATGATAAACCTTCGTGGCCTTTTCGATCCCCATGACAATACCGCAGCGTATGCCTATGCCGAAATCAACCTTCCCAAGGAGCAGGATCTGTTGTTAAACGTCGGCAGCGACGACGGGTTCAAGTGTTGGTTTAACGGCAAGGAAGTTGGCAAGTCCGAACGCAGAACCTGGGAAACACTCCAGATCAAGGGTAAAAAGGGAATAAACACGGTTCTATTGAAAATCTCCCAGGGTGGTGGTGGTTGGGGATTCAGGGTAGTGCTGACCGATTTGGGAGAAAATCCTGTTGATTTGACCGGTTTGTCCAGACGCTGATACGCATACGAGCTGTAAAGGAGGTAGGTTTGATGCTTCGGTCTAAATGGTTAGTGGTTATGGCGTTTTGTTGGTGTATCGCCGGACAAACCTGTTGGGCTGTTCCGCTGCTTGCCCCATCGTCCACTTCCTACACTGAGGAAGACGCTATAAGGATGTGGCGCAGCGCGGCTACCGTGCTCGCCCCTGTCTATGCTCCTCTGGCTCAACAGATCGTCGATGATTTCGGATTGGCCGAAAAGGAGGGTATAGGTATCGATCTCGGCAGCGGTCCCGGCAATCTGATCATAGAACTCTGTAATCGGACTCAACGGATGCACTGGATAAATGCCGACATAAATCCATATTTCTTTCCCCTGTTCTTCAAAGCAGCAGAGAAAGCCGGAGTTGGTCACCAGGTCAGTGCGATATTTGCAGATGCCCAGGCGTTGCCATTCCATGATAACTATGCCGATATCATAGTCTCGCGTGGGTCCTTCCATTTTTGGGAGGATAAACGCCAGGCGTTTTCGGAGATTTACCGGGTTCTGAAACCGGACGGTGTTGCTTTCATCGGCCGTGGATTCTCGGCGAACCTTCCTGTGGATGTCGCCCGCAAGATCCGTGCGAAGCAGGCGGAAAAAGGGGGGGTACCCAAGTATGACGTAGCTGAAACGGCGGCTGAATTACGGGAAATTATGAAGGCTTTGGAAATTGACAACTATAAGATCCATATCCCCAGACCGCCGGGCAGCGAGGGTGTAAACTATGGCATATGGATCGAGATCCGCAAGACCGAAGCTCCGGAGTCAAGTCTGAAAGATATCCAAACCCAAGACGATCGGGAAGAAGACATATCATATATTATGGAACCTATCGAGGTAACGGGCAAACGCTGGCGTTATCCCGCCATGGAACTGGCGTCCGAATCCCCTGGTTTGGAACCTTCAATTACAATTTTGGGTAGGAAAGAGATTGAGGACCAGGGTGCGAAAACAGTGATTGACGCTCTGGAATACGTGCCAGGTGCCCTGGTCGAAACCCGCGGACGCAAAGTAAAGCAATTCTTTTCGGTTAGAGGACAGAAATACCCTTACCCGGAATATGCGGTGAACGGTTCCTGGCAGCGGGAATTCCACGAGACACCGTATTTCTTTTCCTCCGAGGATATAGAACGCATCGAAGTCATCAGGTCGAGCGCCGCGCTTCTGACAGGTCTTTCCGGGCTTGCGGGGGTTGTTAACATTGTGACGAAGCAGTATGAGGAACCTGAGACTTCATGGAAGGTCGAATACGGCACGTTCGATACCTACCGTGCCCATCTATCCCATGGCGCAACGGTGGGCAGCATATCTTATGCTACGGGCCTGGGCTTCCATCATACGGATGGACCGGAAGGTAAAAATGCGGCTGAAGGTATGATGAACTTCTACGGAAGCACACACTGGCAGCCGACAGGGGAGTTATCCATACGAGCCAACCTGTTCCATATCTATGGTAAAAGGGAACTGAGAAGGGCTGTACCACCTGCTGATATAAGGTTCCAGGAAACCTTCGAAAAGTACGACCCCTTTCAGGAGACGTTTCTCAATGTGAAATCGAAGTATCAAAATGGTGATACCTCTTCAACCGAGCTTCTTCTTTACTATACCGAGCGGGATAACTCTTTTGTGGCAGGCGATGGTTCCACTCACGAGACGACTCGCGAATGGGACTACGAGTGGGGCGTAAACCTGATCCAGTCGATAGCTGTTAAAGAGAATAATGTACTTAGAATAGGTGGCCTTTACAATCATTGGATCGCGCCCAACGGCAAGCGTTTTTATACAGGCAAGAGGTGTGATCTGGAAACTTTTTCGGCTGTAATTGTGGATCAACATCATTTCGGGCGCTTGAGTTTGGATGCCGGGTTGCGCTGGGCGAAGACGTATATTAACGATTATGGTGCTTTCAGCATAGAGGGAAGCCCGAGAGGTTTCAATAATGTGGAAGCTCTGACTGATGAATGGGAACCCTCGATATTCAATGGGAATTTGGGCGCGGCGTACTATTTCACCAGAGGTTTCTCGGCACATTTCAACCTGGCGGCAGGCCACATCCAGCCAAGGAGAGGGACGCTTGATGTGAACCTTGAAGAGCCGGAAAACGAGATGCGCATCAAATTGGACGTGGGCCTCAGAGGAATATATGAGAAGTACGGTAGGGCTTCTGTAACGGGTTTCTTCACCCGTCGAAAGAACGGTATCGTTCTCAGTGGTAAAACGCAGGAAGTGGGTGGACTCCTGGCAGAACTCTATACAAATCGTGATCAGGATCAGGTAGGGGTGGAGTTCGAAGCTCATTCCAATCGAATGTTTGAAATGGGGGGAGTCTTCTTTAACGCCACTGCTATGGTGTCACGCGTCGAGTCCGGGGGAAAGATGGCGCGCGACCGGGAGCATCCCCGATTTATATCGTCCGGTGGGATTTACGTATCGAGGGCTGGCTTGGACTGCAATATTTTCGGGAAGCACGTTTCATCTTATGAAAACGAGCGCTTTGCAGCCGGGGGAGAAGCCCAACCGCTCGGAGATTTCCTCGTCCTGAACGCGGTTGTCGACTGGTCCTTTGGCGCAAAGCTTGGTACTAAGCTCCGCCTGGAAATCATCAATCTCACAGACAGGAAATTTTCTACCGTAGTAGGATATCCGGATTTTGGTCGGAGACTCATTTTCAGTGTACGTCAAACACTTAGGTGAGAATACAGGCAAATCAAGTTGAGGAGCTTACTAGGTAAATGTACATATGTGATTAAATATACTATATAATAGGCGTTATTATTAACTTTAAATCCAATTTATCAAATTTTGCGAAATCGGAAAGGGCCAAAAACAAAAAATTATTGACAGCTTTGAGAAAATGCTTTTTATTTAGGAGTTACTTGCTAAGGAATTAATTTTAATAATTTTGTTGGAAGGGGGTGGTATTCTTAGAAATAGGCTATTGTAGGTTTGTAATTGTTTCTTGGTGGGTCCTCTTAATCAAGGAGGTAGGTAATGCGAGTTTTTAAAGGATGGTATGTAAAGACCTTGGTCGTGATGTTTATCCTGGCCATCCCCTGTTTTGCATTTGCAGGGACTACGGGCAAAATAGTGGGTGTGGTCAGGGAAAAGAGCACGGACGTGCTCCTACCGGCAGTCAGTATAAGTTTAGAGGGCACGAAGCTGGGTGCGATAAGCGATACGGACGGCTTCTACACAGTGCTCAATGTGCCTGCCGGAACATATACCTTGAAGGCGATCCTTCTGGGTTATAAGGAGACAGAGGTAACGAATGTCCTTGTCAGGCCAGACCTTACGACTGAGGTCAATATCGGACTTGAACCCACGATTATAGAGGTCGGGGAGGTCATAACCGTTCAGGCCGAGCGCCTTCTCGTACAGCCGGACCTCACCGCAAGCAGAACTTTCATGACCAGCGGTGAGATTGTCGAGATACCTGCCGGTACGGTCCGGAATGCGGTTGCCCAGACGCCTGGTGTGGTCCTTGGCTCCTTTCGTGGGGGTAGGGTCAACTCCGGCGAGGTCGTGTACCTTGTCGACGGGATCTCCCTGCAGAGCCCGCTCGGTACAGGCGACTCCAGTGCCGGTGATGACGCACTGGCAACGGAGCTCCCGACCTTCAGTGTTGAGGAACTCGAGGTCCTTACCGGAGGTTTCGACGCTGAATATGGGAATGCTCAGTCAGCCATAGTAAATGTTGTGACTAAAGAAGGTGGGCCGACCCACAGTGGAAAGCTTCGCCTCACTTACAGTCCGGAGGTACTCGGGCTTGAGAAGAGCGGATTTGAGAGCTCCAAGACCAAACGTTCCGAATGGACTGAGGACCTGGGGTACTTTAAGGAAGAAGGGATATTCTCCGCTGACAGGTATAAAAGACAGGACGTTAAACTCAGCCTCGGAGGTCCTAACCCTGTCTCTAAATATCTGCTTCCCCTGAAGTATTTCAACGATTCCAACTACTTTATAGCTGGCGATTACCTCGATACCGGAGGGAGGTACAGAAAGCAGCATACGATAGACTGGACCATTAAGGGTAACCTCAGCTTCAGGCCTTCTGAGAAAACGAAGCTTGTCATTGGAGGACTCAAGCAGGAGAACGAAGGCACCAGGGGCCCGTACCTTGTCGATGCCCGCTTAGGGTATGTTCTTGAGAATTACGATCTTATAGTTTCTACGGGAGATACAGTGTGGGTCGGCGACGACGGAAGGGCCACTTTCCGCAGGCCGGCTGACCCTGAGGCTCATTGGGCTGTAGTCGATTCACTTGAGGGTCCTGATGGCGAGAAGGTTGCGGTGCGAAATTGGGATATGTTCAACAATGTGTCAGGATTTAACAGAGAATGGTCGAACGATATCAACCTCACCTTCACCCATACGATATCCCCCAATACCTTCTATGAGGTACGCCTGAGCAGATTTGAAACAGGGGATGAACATCTGGAGAAAGATCCCTGGGATGGTCATAAGTTGAGGATTGATGAACTCCAGGAGGCGAGGTTTGTCAGTGCCTCGATTCCTATACTCGACGACCATTACTATATCAGCCCAAACGCTTTGCAGAGATGGATGTGGGAGACCAAACAAATAATCTACACATTAAAGACTGATATAACCAGCCAGTTCTCCAAGACTCATATGGGTAAGCGAGGCCTGGAATTGAGGCTCTACGACATAGACAAAGTCTACCACTATGTCGCGTCCGGCGATAATATCTACAGGGAGATCTTCCACGTTAAACCGAGACAACTCGCTGCGTACGTCCAGGAAAAGTTCGAAACACATGGAATGATCCTCAATGTTGGCCTTCGATTCGACTATTTCGACTCCAAGACGATAGTTCCCGGGAACCCCGACGCACCGGTAGATTTCTCGAAATCCGAAACCGGGGGTACCGGCGAATATTCCCAGAGGGAGGGTTGGATAGTCAATCCGGAGAGGTCGAAGTCATATGGTTATCTCAGCCCCAGGTTCGGTGTCTCCCACCCGATAACGGATGCGGATGTCCTGCACTTCACTTACGGGCATTTCTACCAGTTCCCTATCTTCGACAGGTATTTCACCAACCATACCTACAACTGGGATGGCGCCTGGAAGGAAATAGGAAACCCAAATCTGAAGCCTGAAAAGACGATCCTCTACGAAGCTGGCATAGACCATAGCTTCGGTGAAACGTGGGTTTTTGATGTAACCGGTTTCTATAAGGATATATATGACCTGATAGACCTTATCGAGAAGAACCCCGGAGTGGGTGGCAGATACCTCCACTACCTCTACAGTAACTCCTCATACGGGAACGTCCGCGGGTTCGAAGTGTCGGTCTCTCAGAGAAATTGGCATAGCCTATCCGGGAGCTTATCATATACCTTCCAGATAGCCAGAGGTAAGAACTCCTACTACCGCCAGGGGTTCTACGATATATACGACAGAAAAGTGCCTCGCACCCAGGATTATTATCTCGACTGGGACCAGAGGCATACGCTTCGACTCGGACTTGATTACATAACCCCCGAATCCCTCGGACCTGCCCTTGGGGACTGGACCTTCAATGCGATCTACGAGTATGGAAGCGGTAAACCTTATTCCTCCACTGACCGTGGTAAGAACCCGCCGATAAATGACAAGAGATATCCCTCCACGAACAATGTGGACATGAAGATAACGAAGGATTTCAAGATCGGCAGATTCCCGATCCGTCCGTTTTTCGAGATGTTGAACGTAACAAACGAGAAAAACATGGAGAATATCCAGGACACCGAGTACTACGAGCGCTACAAGGATGATCCTACGTATGAACCAAAGCTCTCGGCGGAGGAACGCAGGGATAGGGCTGCTAGTGGAAGGTTTAACGAACCCGATACCTTTGGCCCTGGCAGGAGAAGCCGCATAGGTCTTGAGATAGGGTTCTGAGGGTGAAAAGAAACTCCCAACTCAATATTTAGGAGGTCAGTGATGGTAAAATGGAGATCAACCTTACTTCTGCTCCTCTGTTTCATGCTGGGCCTTGCCCTCATCCCTGGAGCGGCCTCAGCCCGGGTTCCGGGATCAAAGCCACTTCTCAAACCTGCCGTTGACGATTTCTACAACACCTCGGCTGGAAACCTCGGTGTCTTTGTCACCAACTACAGCCAGATAGGCGACTATCAGGTTGTCGATGGCACCATGGAGTGGCCCGCCGGCTCAGCCAATCTCTACCTCTTTGAAGGAGGGATATGGTTTGGGGCACTGGTTGACGGTGTAAAATATACCAACAGTGGCGCTCTGTCCCTCGGTGCACCGGCTCCGGAATGGGGAACACCTCAGGATAATAGTGCCGATACCGTCAGGGTAATAACAGGGGACGAAGCGGTGTCAGAGCTCGATACCTACTGTGAGTATACTGACAATACCGATGTCAACACCGACAGGGCTATGGGGGTCAGGGTTGTCCAGAGGACGTATACCTGGAGTATCTCCTACCTGGACGATTTCATAATATATGATCTGACCTTTATCAACGAGGGTATCAAAGATCTACGGGACGTCTACGTAGGCTTCCGCATGGACTGCGATGTGTCCTCGGATGAAGGCGCTGAGAACTATATAGATGACCTCACAAGCTACGATCCCGTAAACATGATATCATATGAGTACGACTCGGATAACCCTGATGTCCCCGGGGACGACACCGGCGGTCCAAATGGACAGAGCCCCGGCTATATAGGAACTATGCCTCTACTTTCGCCACCGACTAATGACGGAAGGGCTGGAGCTAACGAGCCTTCATCACACTACTGGTGGGACTGGAACCACGATCCGGCAGACGATGCCACCGGCTACGATTATATGGCCAGTGGAAGGTTCCTGGATACACCTCCGTCCCCCTTTGACTACAGGTACCTCCAGTCCTATGGCCCGTACGATATGCCTCCGGGCGCGTCCATCAGGATAATAACAGTCACCGGAATGGGGGAGGGGCTCATCGGCCTTCAGAACAACCTCATCTCCGCAAAACAGCTCTTTGATGCCAACATAGACAAACTGGAGACCGGCGAGAAGTGGATAGCTTCAGGACCTCCTCCTTCCCCTGAACTCGAGGTCATTCCCGGGGACAGGATGGTGACCCTCAAATGGGATGATTCCCCTGAAGGTCACGTCGATCCTCTCACCAATATATCTGACTTCGAGGGCTATCGGGTCTGGAAGAGCGCCAGCGGGATAATCGGGGAGTGGACGCTCCTGGCCGATTACGATAAGGTAGATGGCATAGGACTCAATGCAGGGCTTCCCGCTAAAACTGGCGAAGAG
>CAZTBA010000008.1:0-38040 GCA_964611725.1 uncultured bacterium | reverse complement strand
TAGTATGCCCGGTATGCGGTTTATGGCCGTTGGTTTGGAGGGGGAAGCTAAGGAATTTCTAGAAAAGGATAGACCTCATAATCTGACAGTATGGTGTAGAGTTCCCCATGAAGTGATATGCAGCCTTTTGAGGGAAGCTAAAGTTGCCTGTCAATTTTCGCGTTATGAAGCTTTCGGTTTAGCTGTCGGAGAGGCTATGGCGATGGGTTGCATTCCGGTAGGCTTGAATTATGGAGGGACACCAGAGGTCATAGGGGATGCAGGTTTTCTTATAGATAGACTTGAAGTTCAGGAGGCTGTTCAAGCCATAGAGAGTGCCCTCAATGCCCCGGCTGTCTTAAGGGAGAAAGCTCGCCAAAGGATCCAGACACTATTCTCTCCGATCGAGAGACAAGTTAAGTTGAAGATTGTGCTGGAGGAATTGGGAGTAATCTGATATTTCAAATTTACCATGAATGAGAAGGTCTTAACGGTTGCTTACACCTATCCTCCCCTGGGGGGAGCTGGCGCAGTCCGCATCGCCAAGTTCGTTCAATACCTCCCGCGCTTCGGTTGGGAAATGGTTGTGCTGGCCCCGGAAGGGGCACCCTCCGGGGCTAGCTGGAAAGGAGATGCCCCATCTGCGGAAGTTATTTATACTAAATATTTTGATATGTTTAGCCCGATACGCAAACGGGCAGGCTCCTTGGCTGTTCCCAGGGAACGATTGGGCATTGAGGGTAAAAGATCTTTGAAAAAGTGGCTGGCCTGGGTATCGAATGAGTTCGTTGCTATCCCCGATTCCAGATTAGGTTGGTATCCTTACGCTGTTAGAGAAGGGGTAAAAAGGATTCAACAGGGAGACATTTCTGCTATATATAGTTCTTCTCCTCCAGAAACCACCCATCTCATAGCTAAGGCTATACATGAACGTACCGGTATTCCCTGGGTCGCAGAATTGAGAGACTTATGGACCCAGAATCCATATTATCAGAGAAGTTTCCTGCGCTTATTCATCGAGTGTCGGCTGGAGCATAGGACTCTCAATGATGCAGATGCTTTAGTTACTACGACGAAGGGATTCTGTGTGAAGTTACAGGATATATTAGAAGGGGTTCCTGTCTATCTGGTAAGAAATGGATTCGATCCTGAGGATTTTGCTTCAATCCCTACCGGACAATTCTCTAAGTTCACAATTGTTTACACAGGTACTTTGTATTATCCCCATGAGGACCCTTTGCCACTTCTGAGAGCTTTAAAAGACTTGGTCCAAAAAGGCGAGATTCCCGAAGACGACATAGAGTTGCGTTTCTATGGTACGGACAAAGGCCCCTGGAGCAAGATTACGGAAGATTCCTCTCTGTCTCATATAGTTTCCTTTCATAGCTGGGTATCTTATAGGGAAAACGTTGCCATTCAGAAGGGATGTAGTGCTATATTACTGCTGTTCCTGGGCAGTAGCCCAGCATATGGGATACCTGTGAAGCTCTACGAAGCCATGGGATCTGGAAGACCTATTATAGCCTTCTCCCATGAACCTTTGGGAGAACCAGTGGATATACTTCGCTGCTCGAACGCAGGGGAAGTTGTCTCCAACGAACAGGAAATGGAGAAAGTGCTGTTGGATCTATACAGGGCCTACAAGCATGCCGAAGAGGCCAATTCCTCCGTACGAACGGGAAGCCAGGTGGCCCAATTTACCCGTCAGGAAGCTGCGCGGGCTCTGGCAGGGATTCTGGACGGGGTCTCTTCATGAGAATTCTTTCTTGAACCTTTTGTACATGGGGTATATATTACACTAACCTGGGAATTGAGATCTTAATTATAATAGGCAGGTCGTAGACTGAGCTTTTCCTCGGGATTTCCTTTCCCTTCGAGCGATGGTATGTGATATAGAATCATAAGAATGGGAATTGAGGCTGGAGGTAATATGGAATCGGATGATCCTGAAATCTCTATAGTTATCCCTCTCTTCGATGAGGAGGACAATCTTGAAGAACTTCATAGCAGGATAACCGGGGTTATGGCCGCTCTCGGACTTAGCTATGAGATCGTTTTTGTGGATGATGGAAGCCGTGACCGATCATTTGATGTTATAGAAAGACTCTACACAGAAGACGGACATGTGAGGGCCTTCCAGTTCAGACGGAACTGGGGTAAATCGGCAGCGCTTGCTTTGGGTTTCTCCGAAGCAAAGGGTGATATAATAATAACTATGGATGCTGACCTCCAGGACGATCCTGATGAAATACCGAACTTTTTGAACAAACTGGAGGAAGGTTACGATCTCGTGTCGGGCTGGAAATTTAAGAGAAGGGATCCCCTTTCCAAAAGGATACCATCTAAGATCTATAACAGAGTGACATCCTTCGTAACCGGATTGAAGATACATGACATGAATTGTGGGTTTAAGGCTTACAGGAAAAGGGTAACAGAGGATATAGAGGTTTACGGGCAACTTCACAGATACCTCCCGGTTCTGGCCCAATGGAATGGCTACGTGGTCGGGGAAATCAAGGTCAAACATCATCCCCGTTTCAGGGGAAAGTCCAAGTTCGGCACCGAAAGGTTTCTGCAGGGTTTCTTTGACTTTTTCACCGTTTTGCTCCTGACACGTTATATTACCAGACCACTCCATTTTTTCGGGGGTGTTGGGCTGCTTTTCGCATTCATAGGCTTCTGCATAAACGCTTATCTGGCCTATCTCCGGTTTCGCTACGGGTCGATAATGGCAAGGCATCCGCTATTGCAGTTCGGAATTCTGCTTATGGTCCTGGGTGTACAGCTTTTCTCTACAGGACTTATAGCTGAGCTCGTCTCAAAAACCCACAGCGGGAAGTCCGAATATCCGATCAAGAGGAGGCTGACGAGAAGTTGAGCCGGAAAACTCTTCTAGTGACAGGAGCCAATGGGCTTCTGGGAAGCAAAGTCTGTGTCGCTGCCGATGGTGTCTATAACCTTGTCAAAACAGATCTCCAAATGTCGCCGATCAGGAAGGGGAATAACTATAGATATCTCGATATCACCGACAGGGAAGGGATTTTTGAGGTCTTCAACGATGTAAATCCGGATGTTGTTGTAAACGCCGCTGCCATAACGAATGTCGATCTCTGCGAGGAAGAACAGGACCTCGCCTGGAAGGTGAACGCCGAGGGTGTTGGGAATCTTTCGATGGCTTGTGCTGAGTTTGGATCGGTTTTCATTCATGTGTCGAGCGACTATGTTTTCAACGGGAAAAATGGACCTTATAGCGAGAATGACCCTGTAGATCCGATAAACTACTACGGGCTCACCAAGTTGGAAAGCGAGAAAATTGTCCTTTCAATGCCGGTAAAGAAGATCGTTGTTAGGACTATGATACTTTACGGATATCATCCTGGCGATAATTTCAATTTTGTAGTATATACTATCGATCAACTGAGAAACGGAAGACGAATTATGGCCGCAATAGATCAATGGGGGAATCCGACATTTGCCGACGATCTTGGGGCCAACCTCCTGAAACTCTATGAGATGGGAGTTGATGGGCTCTATCATTTCGCAGGGGGGGATTTCTGGACGAGATATGAGATGTCGCTGAAGATAGCCGATTATTTCGGGTTTGACCGGAGTTTAGTTGTTCCGGTTAAGCTCTCGGAACTTGGGTTGAAAGCGAAAAGACCTATTAGATCTGGACTTAGAACGGATAGCGTTGAGGAGAAACTTGGGATAGGACCGAAGAAACTCGAGGAATGTCTTGAAACCCTTGAGAAACAGATCGATCTGAGGATCTGAGACTTTTTCCTAAGGGGGTGTTTCTTGGAAAAGATCTTGGTGGTCATTCCGACTTATAATGAGACTGAAAATATAAGAGAAGTTGTGGAAAAGGTTTTTGCTCTCGGCATCGATGGTCTTGAGTTATTGGTCATAGATGATAATTCTCCGGATGGAACAGGCCTTATCGTTGAAAAAATGGCTTCTTCGGATAGTAGGATCCATGTAATCCACAGAGACCGGAAAAAGGGACTTGGATCGGCATATGTAGATGGTTTCAAATTCGCTCTGAAGAGGGATTATCAACTCATATTCGAGATGGACGCTGACCTCTCACATGATCCATACTATATACCATATTTTATGGAAAAAACAAAAGACTACGACCTCGTCCTCGGATCACGTTATGTCAAAGGGATTACAGTGGTTAACTGGCCTTTGGGGAGGCTTCTCCTAAGCTATCTCGGCAATGTATATGCCAGGAAGATCACCGGACTTCCGATAAGGGATGCGACAGGCGGGTTCAAATGCTTCAGGAGAGAAGTCCTCGAAGCGATAGATCTCAACAAGATAAGCTCTGAGGGATACTCCTTTCAGATAGAGATGAGCTTCAAAGTCTGGAAAAAAGGGTTCCGTATACTTGAGATGCCGGTGATATTCCGTGACAGGGAGAAGGGTCAATCCAAGATGTCCTTCAATATAAACAGGGAGGCAGCATGGGTAGTCTGGAAGCTCAGAATTCTGAGCTTTTTCAAGAGCCTTTAGGAGACAGGTGATGGGATCAGGGAATATCGATCTGTCCATAGTTATATTGAGCTACAATGTGAAAAGCTTCCTGGAACAATCTATAAGGACGGCGCTTGATGCTTCTTCCGGACTGAATGTCGAGATATACGTTGTGGATAACAATTCCTCGGATGGAAGCGCAGATATGGTGGAAAGGCTCTTCCCTCAGATCGAGCTCATAAGGAGCACTGAAAATCTCGGTTTCGCCAAAGGAAATAATGTAGCGATCCCCAGGGCTAAAGGGAGATACATATTGCTCCAGAACCCTGACACTATACTCCAGAACGACACTCTCAGAAAGATGATATCCTTTATGGATGAACATCCTGAGGCGGGGGCTGCGGGCTGTAAGATACTCAATCCCGATGGAACGCTGCAATTAAGTTGCAGGAGAAGCTTTCCTACACCTGGGATAGCCTTTTTCAAAATAGTTGGACTGAGCAGCCTTTTCCCGAAAAGCAGAATCTTCGGCAGATATAACCTCACCTACCTCGATCCGGACCGGACACACGAGGTCGATGCCATCTCAGGCTCCTTTATGATGGTTAGAAGGGAGATAATAGAGAAAGTCGGGCTTTTAGATGAAACTTTCTTCATGTATGGTGAGGACCTCGACTGGTTCCACAGGATCAAACAGGCGGGATGGAAAATATACTATTATCCTGGGACCGAGATAATCCATTTCAAGGGAGAAAGTAGTAAAGGTGTATCGAGGACTAGGAATACACTCGCTTTTTATAATGCAATGTATATATTTGTTAAAAAACATCTTAGAGGCGAGTACAGATTCCTTCCCCTATGGTTTTTGACCCTCGGAATAGCTATAAGTGGGCTTATATCCTGGATTGCGAAACTCTTGACGAAGTTTGCGGTACCGATTTTCGACCTTTTCCTTGTATGTTTAGGGCTTACGCTTGGCATAGCAGTAAGGTTCGGTGGTAGCGCACCTCTGCCGAGATATACCAATGGCCAATGGTTCTTCATATATCTTGTGGCATCCTCCATATGGCTTGTGGCCCTTTCAGCTCTTGGGCTCTATCACAGGAATAGATATTCGCCTGCCAGGGCTCTTCTTGGTGTATTTGTGGGTTTCCTCTGGGTAAGTGCTATAAACTTTTTTCAAAAAGGAATATTCAAAACCGAATATGCCTTCTCAAGGCTGGTTGTTCTTTACTCATGGATATTTAACTCGCTGTTTATCGCAGGATGGCGCATCTTTGTACACTTTATTTCCAGGAGAGCCAGGGCTGGAGTTGGTCGGCGACGCGCCCTTGTGGTGGGAACAGGGAAAGAGGCTATATCGTTTGTAAAGTTTCTCGAAAGTCATCCCGAATTTGAACGTGATGTGGTTGGGTTTATAAGTGACCGTAGAGAGATAAGAGGGAGCAGGATAGATGATGTCAGGATCCTAGGGCTTCTTGAGGATCTGCAGGGGGTGGTATACGATTACAGGGTGGACGAGATTATAATAGCTGGGTCCAATGCCACATACTCTCAGATATTTAAGATGACCTCAAATTTTAAGAAAACCGCTCCTGAGTTTAAGCTGCTTCTGGCCTCTTTCAACTTTGATAATACTGATCCTGTTGTGGGACTTCCCTTGATAGACATAGAATATCCGAAAGGGAAGAAGGGATGGAGAAAGCTGATCGACATACCTTGAGATCCCCGGCTATGTCGAAGAAACGTCGGGTTTTTCAATAAAGCTTGTTTTCCCTCTAAAGTTTCGTAATTAGATCTGGGAGGTGATTTTGGATTCTAAGAACGGAGAAAATCATCGCCGCTCTATGACTGAGCCATCAGGCGGGGATCTTGGTGGCGGATCCCCGGGTGAGGGGCTTATAAAGCATACCTCCAATGACGGCAGGGAATTCTGGGTTAATTCAAGGAGAAAAGAGAAATCAAAGCATAGGAAGAAATCACATAGACATAGGAAATCAAAGCTGAAAAGTAGGCTTTCAGGTTTTCTCCTTGTCTTTCTTTTCCTGGCTCCGATTGCCATCGTCGGATATTCGTTTATGGGTGACAAGGAACAGGCAAGTTATGGCCAGATAAGGGTCATATCGGATGTTGCGGGTGCTGCTATCTATCTCGATGGGAAATTCACCGGAGAAGCCACCAGTACGACTCTCAGGAGTGTCAGCCCCGGAAATCACCTGATATCAATCGTTAAACCCGGATACAGGACATTCGAAACCGAAGTAGAAGTTGAACTTCAGAGCACGATAGAATTGAGGTTTAGTTTGGGACCATTGGCTGAGGGGGATTAGTGGGAGGATCATGTGTCGGAACTTAGATGGAACCCGGTGCTCGGAGAATGGATAATCACAGCTACACATCGTATGGACCGCCCACAGATGCCAGAGGATTGGTGTCCATTCTGCCCGGGATCAGGGAAGGTCCCCGATAACTACGATGTATATATACCCTAATGATTTTCCGTCACTTTCGATACCACCCCCCGAAATGAATGTCAGTGGCAGTCAGCTTTACCCGGTTGCCGAGGCAGCGGGGATCTGCGAAGTCGTTCTGTATACCCCTGATCACAATTCCTCCCTTTCGCAGCTTCCCATAAGCCACTTAGTGAAACTTGTCAGACTCTGGAGAAGCCGCTACGAGGAACTCGGCCGTATGGATGAGATAAAATATGTATTCGAGTTCGAGAATCGCGGCGAGGTAATAGGCGTTACGATGCCTCATCCCCATGGCCAGATATATTCTTTCCCGTTCATACCACCGAGGATAGTGACGGAGCTCAAATCCGCGGAGTCATATCGGAAAACCAGGGGGAAATGCCTTTTCTGTGACATAATATCCGAGGAGAGATCTTTCGGGAGAAGGATAATAGCCGAGGGGGATAGCTTCCTGGCTGCAATCCCATTCTATGCAAGATATCCGTACGAGGTCCATATATTTTCCAGAAGACATATCCTCTCGTTTAGCGACTTCTCTGCATCTGAGGAGAAGGAATTTGCCGGAATGCTCAAGCTTGTCACCCTCAAGTACGATAACCTCTACGGGTTCTCCTTTCCGTACATGATGATAATACATCAGGCCCCGACCGATGGAGGGGACTACAGTTACTACCATTTTCATGTTGAATTCTACCCTCCTTATCGGAGCAGGACTAAGCTGAAATACCTCGCGGGATGTGAATCGGGAGCCGGGACCTTCATAAACGATTCCATACCGGAAGAGAAGGCAGAGGAGCTAAAGAAGGTCGAGCCATTTGATCTCGGGGAGTTCTGATGACTGATACCTTGAAGGGTATGAGGTCAAAATTCATGGAAAAGTTTGGGAGGGATCCGGATTTCATCTCGGCTGCCCCGGGCAGGGTCAATCTCATAGGTGAACATACGGATTATAACGATGGCTTCGTTCTTCCGATAGCTGTAGATAGATCCGTACAGGTTGCCATATCCAAAAGACAGGATCGTACGGCGTCCATATACTCGCTTGACTTCGACGAAAGTGTGCAATTCGAGATCGGCCCCTTTGAGAGGGAACAGGGCTCAATAAGCTGGTATGACTATCCAAAAGGTGTGATAGCTGAGTTCTTAAAGCTCGGGTTTGAGCTCCACGGTTTTGATGCCACGATCCGGGGTGATGTGCCTATAGGATCAGGTTTGAGTAGTTCTGCGGCTATAGAGGTCGCCACCGCGTATGCGCTTTCCCTCCTGAACTCAGTAGAGCTTGAGCCTGAGGAGCTTGCGAAGCTCTGCAGGAGGGCCGAGAACCTCTATGTTGGCGTTAATTGCGGTATAATGGACCAGTTTATATCGGTACTGGGTCTGAAGAACCATGCCCTCTTCCTCGATTGCAGAGACCTGAGCTACAGTCATGTTCCGCTTCCCGGGGATGAGGTTTCAGTGGTTGTCTGTGACTCCAAGGTTAAGAGGGAACTCACCGGATCGGAGTATAACTTAAGGCGTGCACAATGTGCCGAGGGAGTGAGACTTCTTTCGAAATTTCTCCCGGGTATAACGGCCCTTAGAGATGTTTCGCACAGCGATTTCCTCAAATATTCGAAATCTCTTCCTGAGGATATAAGAAAAAGGTGTAGGCATGTGGTAACTGAGAACGAAAGAACTGAAAAGGCAGCAGAATATCTCAGGACAGAAAGATTTCGTGAATTTGGCGAACTTATGAACCTTTCACACGAAAGCCTCAGAGATGATTATGAGGTTAGCTGCGTGGAGCTTGATATACTTGTTGAGGCTGCAAGGTCATCAGAGGGGCTTCTGGGAGCACGTCTCACTGGTGCTGGCTTCGGTGGATGTACGGTGAACCTTGTGGAGCCAGCTTCATCTGTGGAGTTCTGCAAATCAGTAAGTCTGAAGTATGGGATGAAGGTCGGAATCACACCGGACATATATATCTTTTCAGCTCAGGACGGTGTGAGGTGCTTGCAGTAGAAAGTGGGTAGAAAATAGACAGAATAGACAAACGGATTAATGCGGAGATGGGAATAGAGAACCTTGTTTCGAGAACTGCAAATTTGACTCTTACCCCCTGTTACCGCTTGCCGGACTTTACACCTCCCCATATCTAATGTATCATATAAGTAGGATCAACGATGAGGGCTTTCTTTTTAACAATCGGGCTGGCTGCGATGAACTGCCTTTTCATTGAAACAGTCAATGTTGACCAAGTTCATTGCTGAGATCGAAAAGGACATAGATGGTAGGATCGACGATTGGCATCGAGATCCCAGCCATCCAAACAATGACAGGGATGAGAATCCCATCGTAATGCAAAATCTGAACCTTTTAGCTCCGCGAAGATATTCTAAAAGGGATTCAAACGGAATTTGGATATGACCTTAAACAACTTCTATAAAAATATTGCCCGCTCTCTCAGGGTGCTCACGGGCTTTCCGATATCCTTCTGGGATCTTGAGAAACAGGATACCGAGAGTTTGGGGAAATATATATGGGATTGCCCCTGCCTGAGGCTGAATCCGGGGGCCGATATCTCAAAGTGCATTTTACATCACCTCTCCTCAGCGAATGAATCATCGAGGATTAGAAGTAGCTATATATCGAGATGCAATGCTGGTTTCCTCCTTGTCACATCCTCTGTCATCGAGTCAGACGAACTGAAGGGCGCCTTTTTCGTTTTTCCGATATCCTGCAAGCGTAGCCCTGAAGACCAGTCCTCGGACGTTGGCGGAGACTCGTCCATATTCGATGAAAAACTCCATGCTCTCTGCGATGTTTTGAATTCAGTATCCGGCCGCGGCCGGACCAGGCCATCCATCAGGAAAGGGGGACGCTATACCGGGATGGATGGGCCTGTAGCCGGGAAAGCCAATCTCGGCCTGTTCCCATACCGAAGGGAGAGGGAGCTTATATCGAGGGTGAAGCTGGGAGATAGGATGGGGGCCAGGCAGATTATAAATGAGCTCCTGGGTGAGATCCTCTTCGATCATCCATCTAATCCCGAGATATTGAAGGTGAAGATCCTGGAGCTTGTTATGGTTCTGTCCCGCGGAGCAGTGGAGTCAGGAGCGGACTTGGAGGATATACTCGGGCTCAGATATAAACTCGTGAACGAGCTCGCCTCTATACAGGATCAGGATGAGCTCTGTCGGTGGATAGTAATGGTAATGGACAGGCTTCTGGACGGGATCTACAAATCCAAGAGCCTGAGGCCAGAAGATGGTTACCTGAGAAGAGCCCTCGATTATGTGAATTCCAATTTTGCGGAGCCTCTGTCACTCGGGGCAATAGCCTCCCAGGCCTTCATGAGCCCCTTTCATTTCAGCCATGTCCTCAAGGAGCAACTTGGGCTTACGTTTGTAGAGTATCTGACGGGAGTGAGGATACAAAAGGCCAAAGAGCTTCTTCTGGGCACCAGCAGGAGTATCTCCCGGATCGCGCTCAATGTCGGATACAGGGATCAGAGCTACTTTACGAAGGTCTTCCGCAAGGTGGAGGGGATTACCCCGACGGATTTCAGAAGGAAATTTACTGGTAGTAAAGACGGGGTGCGCTCTGCTCAGGACCTGGAGATTGCCTGAGATGGAATTCGGATGTTGTGTTTCTTTGCACGGTATAGAGATTGCCCGGAGAAATGGTTTCGATTATGTTGAAATGATGGCGGACGAAGTCCTCCGCCCCAATTCCAGTGAAAAGAATTTTGTCGAAAATAGACAGATACTTTCGAAATTCGATATCCCTTCCGAAGTTTTCAACTGTTTTCTCCCTCCCGGTCTGAAGGTGGTTGGACCGGTTATAGACGTGAAGATGGTATGCGATTATGTCAGAAAACTTTTCGATAGAGCTGAAGAGGTAGGTGGGAAGGTCATAACTTTTGCGAGTGCGAACGCACGCCAGATTCCGGACGACTTTGCGTTTGAGAGAGCTTTCGCACAGCTTGTCGATTTCCTGAGGTTTTCAGCAGAAGAGTCTGCTGAGAGGGGACTGACCATAGTGCTGGAGCCTGTGAACAAATCCGAATGTAACATAATAAACAGCATAGACAGTGGGGTGGAACTCGTGAGAAGAGTCGATAGATCCAATCTCAAGCTTATGGTCGATTTTTTCCATATGACCAGACAGGGGGAGGCCCCGGAAGATATGCTGAAGGCTGCATCTCTCATGGGACATGTGCATGCAGCCGATACCGGCAGGATGTATCCCGGGAGTGGTTTCTACGATTACCCAAAGTTTCTTGGCTGTCTTGGTGAGATAGGATACGACGATAGGATATCATTCGAGTGCTGGTATGAAGATTTCGAGAAGGACTCGAGATCCGCGCTCGAATTTATACGTGAGTCCTGGAGTAAGTATGGAGTCAGAAGGGGAGAGGTAGATGGTTAAGCTGAGCGTGTTCGCGGATGAAATATCGGCGGACCTGGATGAACAGATCAAGTTTATGAAGGAAGAGGGAATCCGATTCGCCGAACTGAGAGGGGTGTGGGGGAAAGGGGTGCTAAAGCTTGATAAAACCGAGATTTCGCTTCTTAAAGGAAGACTTTCACAAAACAATATTCGTGTTTCTGCCATAGGGTCACCGATTGGTAAGGTGGGTATCGAGTCCGATTTCGACGAACACCTTGAGGATTTCAGGAAGAGCTTAGACCTGGCAGAAGATTTCGGGTGTAAATATGTCAGGGTGTTCTCATTCTATATACCGAAAGGTGAGGATCCCGGGAAATACAGGGACGAGGTTATAGGCAGGATGTCAGCTATGACATCTCTCTCGGCCGAAAGGGGGATAGTGCTCGCCAACGAGAATGAAGGTGGCCTCTACGGGGACATACCTGAGAGATGCAGGGATATAGTCGATTCTGTAGGATCACCGTATCTAAAGGTCAACTTCGATCCTTCAAATTTCATAATGGTTGGCAGGCATCCTTACAGGGAGTGTTTTCCCATACTTAAGGATGAGATCGAGTATTTCCATATGAAGGATGGGAAGTTCGATCCTAGGGCTGTGACGCCTGTGGGTGAAGGGGATGGAGAAATCGATAAGATACTTGCCGAGATTATAGACTACGGGTATGAAGGCTTCCTCTCACTGGAGCCACACCTCGCCGGCAGGCTGAAGGTTCCGGGCCCTGAGGCCTTCAAAATAGCTGCTAAGGCTCTCAAGAAGGTTTTGCGCGATATCGGAGCGGAATACGAGTAGTGTAACCGATCATACGAACTGTTTTCCTGTGAAAGGAGGAAAGTTGTGGGCTTGATGATCAGAAAGGAGTTTGATTCAGGTTATAACGAAGTAGTTGTTCCCGACGGAAAGCTTCTGAGCTTCATCGAGTTTGGCATCCTGAACCTTAACGACGGCGAGGATTACGAAGAAAAAACTGATGGTAAGGAAGTCGTGCTTATAATACTTTCCGGAAGGTGCACCGTAAGGGCCGACGGACAAACCTTCGCCGGGATAGGGGAAAGGAAAAATGTCTTCTCCGGCGAGGCATATTCGCTCTACATACCTTCGGGGAAATCTTTCGAGGTAACCGGAGTCGGAACCGTTCAGATAGCCATATGTCGCGCCCCTTCTGATCTCGAAAGTGATGTCAAGCTCATCTGCCCTGAGGATGTAAGGATAAGATCTGTCGGAGCACTTAACTGGAGGAGGGATGTCAAGGATATAATAGATCTCAGGACTGAGGCGAGCCATCTCGTAATAGGTGAGACTATTAATCCTACTGGCAACTGGTCGAGTGCACCGCCGCACAGACATGACTTCGATAACCTCCCGGAGGAGTCCGATATGGAGGAGGTCTACTTCTACAAGTTTAGCCCCAAACAAGGCTTCGGACTCCAGAGGATCTATACGGATGACAGATCAAGGGATGAGGCCTACGCGGTTGAGGACGGTGACACTGTCATCCTCCCTGAGGGTTATCATCCGGTAGCGGTTGCCCCTGGATACAGACTCTACTATCTCTGGATCCTCGCCGGGGAGAAAAGGGTGCTTGCCCCGAGGGATGATCCTGACCACGCCTGGCTTAAGAACTTCGAACCCATGGCCGATGAGCTTGGAATCTGAAACTACCTGGTTATGATATATTGAGATTCGCATTGTAGGGGAGATGAATAAAATGCGGGAGTCTATCTATAAATACGCAAAGATCGGTATAGTTCACCTCATGGCTTTTCCTGAGGCGGCGTTATAGCCAACGCAAAGAGGGCCCTTAATGATTCCTGGGCAAGGCTTTGATGATCTCATGCGAAAGGAGTGGCTGAATTGAGTTGGAACGTTTATGTCACAAGGCGTATACCTCAGCAAGGTATAGATCTGCTTGAGGAGAACTGCGACCTGGTTGAAATCAATCCCGATGATAAGGTCCTCTCACAGAAAGAGCTTCTAAGCAAAGTTTCCGGAAGGGATGGTGTGCTCTGTCTCCTTACGGATAAGATCGGTCCGGAAGTTTTTGATGCGGCGAAAGGAGCGAAGATATTTGCAAACTATGCTGTTGGCTACGATAACATAGATGTTAAGGCTGCTACCGAGCGTGGGATGATGATTACAAACACACCAGGTGTTCTTACGGATGCCACAGCCGATATGGCATGGGCTCTCATCTTCGCGATCGCCAGGAGGGTTGTCGATTCCGATAGGTTCACCAGGGAAGGGAAGTTTAAGGGATGGGGACCTATGCTTTTCCTGGGTGGAGATATAACCGGAAGGACCCTCGGGGTTATCGGCGCCGGCAGGATCGGCACGGCTATGGCCCTCAAGTCGAGGGGTTTCCATATGAGGGTACTTTATACGGATATCTCAAGAAACGAGGTCCTCGAAAGTGCACTCGGGGCAGAGAGAGTTGATCTCGACACGCTCCTCAAGGAATCGGATTATGTTTCTGTCCATGTACTGCTTGCGGAGAGCACAAGGCACCTGATCGGCGAGAGAGAGTTCGGGCTTATGAAATCTACAGCCTATCTCGTGAACACGTCGAGGGGACCTGTGATTGATGAAAAAGCACTTGTTGGAATCTTGAGAGAGAAAAAAATAGCTGGCGCAGGCCTCGATGTCTATGAGGAGGAACCGGGGCTCGCCCCCGGCCTTACCGAGCTCGATAACGCGGTTTTGACACCACATATAGCGAGTGCAACTGTGGAGACAAGGGGAAAGATGTCCGTTATGGCTGCTGAAAACCTCCTTGCGGGACTGCGAGGTGACAGGCCGCCAAACCTCTTGAATCCCGAAGTTCTGGAAAAGTAACTGTTCAGGTACCGGGAAGGCGAGGTGTTTTGGTTATGATCTCGCATTTTAGCAGGATTCTTATTGCCTTCTCGGGGTATTCTCCCCGGCAAAACAGGAGGTAGGCTGATGGAGACCCCCGTCACATTTAAAAATAAAGGGCGACAGATAATCGGCATAATGCATATCCCCGATGGAGAAGGGAAATTCCCTGCTGTTATACTCTTCCATGGGTGTATGGGTAACAAGTCTGAAGCCCACTGGATATTTGTGAAACTTGCCCGCAGACTGTGTGAAGAGGGATTCTGTGTGCTCAGATTTGATTTCAGAAATTCGTGTGATAGTGAAGGAAGCTTTGAGGATATGACGATTTCCGGTGAGATATCGGATGGGCTCAAGGCCGTGGATTTTATGATAGGTAGAAGAGAGGTCGATCCAGGAAGGATCGGCATACTCGGACTCAGCCTCGGGGGGTGTGTTGCTTCCTGCGTAGTGGGAAGATCGAAAGACATCAAGACGGTTGTGCTCTGGTCCGCTGTTGGCAGACCTGAGGAGGACTTCGGGAGGCTTGCGAGGGATCGGAGGATTGAGCTTAGCGAATTCCCCGTTGAGATAAATGGGTTTCTCTTTGGCAGGGATTTCTGGGAGGAACTGCCGGATATCAATCCTCTGAGAGAGATCCGGCTTGTAAAGGGTCCGGTGCTCATAATAAGTGGCTCTGAGGATAGATCGGTCTCCCCCAGAAGATCCGAGGAGTATCAGGAAGTGCTGGAAGAGTATGCCCTCAGGTGTGAGAGGATAGTTATAGAGGGTGCTGACCATACTTTCACTGATATCGAACACGAATGCTTGGCTATAGAGGAATCAGTAAAATGGTTTAAGGAGAAACTCACGAAGGGAATTCGGGGGTAACAGGCGATACTATCGCAATTTGTATTCCGAATCTCAGCTTCAATGGAGGATAGTCACTTATGATAATCGATGACACTATAACACCAAATACATTGGAAAAATCTGTCGGTCGTGTATTCAATCTCGCTGCAGCCAAGGTCCGTGAGTTGGACAGATCCTGGGATGCCGCCGAGGGTTCACCAGTTTTTACGGTGGAGGGCAAGTACACTACGCGTGGCTGGACGGAGTGGACCCAAGGTTTCCAGTTCGGCATACCTCTTTTAATTTTCGATGCTGATGGTGAAAGTGAATTCCTGGAACTTGGCCGCCAGCGAACGATGGAGCGCATGGCTCCCCACCTGACTCACAGGGGAGTCCACGATCATGGCTTCAATAATGTCTCGACATACGGTGCACTGCGGCGTTTGATGAAAGAGGGAAAGATCCTGCACAACCAGTGGGAGCTGGGAGTCTACGAGCTCGCGCTGAAATGCTCGGGGGCAGTGCAGGCTATGCGATGGTCGGAGACCGCTTATGGGTGTGGCTTCGTCCATTCCTTCAATGGTCCCCATTCCCTGTTTTGTGATACGATACGCTCCATGCGCGCCCTTGCACTCGGCCACCAGCTCGGCCATGTGCTGCAATCCGAGCACGATGAGCGCATCTCGCTCCTCGACCGCCTGATCCAGCATGTCCGTATGACGGCACGATTCAGCGTGTACTATGGGGAGGGGCGCGATGCATACGACCGGTCCGGTCGCGTCGCCCATGAATCCATCTTCAACATGGCTGATGGAAACTATCGCTGTCCCTCGTCACAGCAGGGATACTCGCCTTTCTCCACCTGGACGCGCGGTCACGCATGGATCCTCTGTGGTGCGGCGGAGGAGCTCGAATGGATCTCCAGCAGGCCGACGGAGGAGTTTGAACCCTACGGTGGACGCGATGACGTCGAGTCCGTCCTGCTGCGCATGGCGTGCGCCACCGCAGATTTCTACATCGATGGTCTCACTGCTGCCGACGGTATAACCTATTGGGATGACGGGGCCCCGGGGCTTGCGGAAATGCCCGACTGGCGTGAGCGGCCTGCTGACCCCTACAATGATTATGAGCCCGTGGACTCGAGCGCATCGGCCATCGCCGCTCAGGGTCTGGTACGTTTGGGCCTCTACCTCGACGAGGAACGTTATGTTAAGGCAGGTCTGACGGTGGCTAAGACCCTCTTCGATGAACCTTACCTCTCCACATCGCCGGATCATCAGGGGCTCCTCCTGCATACTGTCTATCATCATCCGAATGGCTGGGATCACGTGCCGGAAGGTCGATCGGTGCCTTGTGGTGAGTCCTCTATGTGGGGCGACTACCATCTGGTCGAGCTGGCTGTGGTGATATGGCGGTTGGCTCACGGTGAAAGCCACTATAGATTCTTCGGATAAGGAGATTTAGAATGATAATGGCAGATATCAATGAACTGGAGGGACGCCGCTATCCAGCGCGACGCTGGACACGTGCCTTCGTGGGTGAGGGGCTCCCAATCGAAGCGGAGAATTTCTGTATGGGATACGTTGTACTTGATCCTAAGGGTGGCCAGGTCCCATGGCACGATCAAGAACAGGAGGAAGTCTACTTCCTGCTCGAGGGTACCTGCGAAATGTGCCTGGGCGGGGAACGCCAGATCCTCACAGGTCCCCAGGCTGTATACATTCCCCCGGGTGTCTATCATCAATTGACCAATATAGGAGATTCGCCTGCTTCTATGGTCTATTGTTACTCTCCCGCAGGGGATGTGGCACACTGGCGACAGGAGCTTGCAGGTAACCTGCCCAGGGCTGGCGACAAGGCACCGCCCCTGCCTGAGGGCGCATGGCCACAATGCGTGGAAAAACCAATTGAAGACAGGTAAGTCTCTACTGGGAATGCATCATTTCTGAGTGTGGAATAGCGCCCGGCGATAATCGATTGAAATGTAAAGCCAATAGTGGGGATCGCACGAATTCACACTTGCAGAAGCAGATCAAATCGATTTTAGGGAGGAGAAACATGGGTGAGCACGTTGTCGGAATCATTATGAACGGTGTTACCGGTCGGATGGGTACCAATCAGCATCTGATACGTTCGATCTGTGCAATTCGGGATCAGGGGGGAGTTGCCTTCGCACCTGGTGAGGTAATTATGCCCGATCCCATTTTGGTGGGACGTAACCCTCAGAAGCTCAAGGCACTTTCGGAACGCACCGGAATAGATAAGTGGTCTACTGATCTGGATGCAGTCCTGGCTGACGATTCCTATCCTGTATACTTCGATTCGCAGGTGACTTACCTGCGTTCTGACGCGATTGAGAAGGCCATCAAGAGTGGCAAACATATCTACTGCGAGAAACCCGTCACAGATACCACTCAACGCGCGGTCGAGCTTCACGAAATGGCCAGGAAGGCCGGTCTGAAAAATGGTGTGGTTCAGGACAAGCTTTGGCTACCCGGTTTCCTCAAGCTTAAGCTGCTTATAGACAGTGGTTTCTTCGGCAAAATAATATCGGTACGCGGGGAGTTCGGATATTGGGTGTTCGAAGGTGATCTGATTCCGTCTCAGCGTCCGTCATGGAACTCCAAGAAAGAGGAAGGTGGGGGAATCATTCTGGATATTATTTGCCACTTTAGCTATTTACTGGAAAATCTCTTCGGTCCGGTGAAGGCTGTATCATGCTTGGGAGCCACCCACATAAACGAACGTGTGGACGAAAATGGGGAGTTGTTCAAGTGTACCGCCGATGATTCGGCGTACACGACCTTTGAGCTCGAGGACGATGTGGTGGCACATTTCAATGCCTCTTGGTGCGTGCGTGTTCGGCGCGATGATTTGTTCACAATACAGGTGGATGGTACCAAAGGTTCAGCAGTGGCGGGCCTTCGGAAGTGCTGGGCTCAGCACTACACTACCACTCCAAGGCCGATATGGAACCCGGATATAGAAAGCCCAATTGGGTACTATGACGATTGGGCAGAGTTGCCCGATAATCAGGAATACGACAATGCGTTCAAAGTAGAGTGGGAGCTTTTCCTGCGCCACATCGTTCTGGATGAGCCATTCCGATGGACATTATTGGAGGGTGCTAAGAATGTGTTGTTAGCCGAGAAGGCGCTGGAATCCTGGAAAAAGCGGGCATGGATTGAAGTCCCTCAATTGAAGGGGTGATTTCTGTACACTTTCCAGCGACTGGAAATCAGCCGAACCAACCTCAAGAGATAGGGATCATTGGATCTGGTATCACTAATAGCATTTTGTGTTCTATCAGGTGTCCCGGGATTTTCAGAGACGCCCCACATGAAGTTTGAGAAGATAATCGGGCAGCATTTTGGAAAGTGATATATAGTATACTGCAAAATTTCTGTAAGGGCATGCCCTGTCCCTACTATGCTTCATTAAACGCAGATTGGTTTTGGTAGTCGTGAGGAAATCAGATTGTTGCCCTCGGAAAAAAGAGAAAGCGGCTGTACAGCCGCTCCCAATGAAGGACCCACCCTGATAAGTGCACTTCCTCAGTAACGTCGAAGGTTTTTACAGCTACCTTTGGTGTGTCGTCCTCGCTACCTCCAAACGGAGGGTCACGGCGATTATCCTCAACCTCTGGGAACAACCTTCATATCAAATGTATTAAGTACTTCTCAGTTAGGGTCCTTCAAAACTCAACATACAAAAACATCTCTTAAAAAGCAAGGACTTTTTTAGCAGTAGAATCAAACCGGGAAATTCCTTTCTATCTCATCCTCCGTTGGGAGCGCAGGGATAGCGCCCTTCTTCGTGGTAGTTATTGCTCCTACTATGTTGGCGAAACTGAGGATAGTTTTCAGCCTTTCCGCTGGAATCTTCCCTATATCTGCTCCTTCTTTTCTGATGTCAAGAATTCCCTTTAGAAGCCCGGCAACGAATCCATCTCCCGCGCCTGTCGTATCGACCGGTTTTACCTTTGGGGGGGTGGATCTCAGGAGATTCAAACCGTCGTTGTAGATACAACCTTCCTTCCCAAGTGTCACCACAACCATTACAGGCCCCATCTCCTTGAGTTCGTGGCTTCCCTCTTCTATATCGCTTTTCCCCGTGAGGAACTCAGTTTCCTCTTCGTTAACCTTGAGGATATGGCACATCGGAATTGAGGAAAGTATCTCCCTCCTGGCGTCGTCGGGAGAAGGCCAGAGGTTCATCCTCAAATTGGGATCGTATGAGACCGTGATCCCATGCTTCTCAGAAATCTTCACAGCCTTAAGGGTCGCTGAACGCGAAGGCTCCGATATGAGGGTTATGGAACCGAAATGGAATACCTCTGCCGAAGCTATGTAGTTTTCATCGATCTCATCGCTTCGGAGCATCATGTCTGCGCTTGGGTTGCGGTAGAACGAGAAGCTCCTGTCTCCTTCCGATGTAAGTGATACGAAAGCAAGAGCGGTCCTTACTTCACACTCGAACAGAAGCCTTGAGGTATCGACCCCATTGCTGCTCAAAATCTCTTCCAGAAAGTGCCCGAAAGGATCATCACCCACTTTCCCCACAAATCCGACTCCTACTCCGAGCCTCGCCAACCCTACCGCTACATTGGCAGGTGCTCCCCCGGGGGCCTTCAGAAACCCCGATGCATCTTTAACCTCCACCCCGCTTTCCAGTGATACGAAATCTATGAGTGCTTCGCCAAGCGATATCACCTGAGGCATTGTCGCCCTCCTCATGCCATGTGTTTTGTGTGTGGGGGAAAAGTAACTACTATCCCCGGATATGTCAAGTAGAAGAGAGATTTTTGCGGGACCTTGATTTGGCAGTTTTTTCCCCCCGAACCGTGGTTTTCGGAAAGATTTTGCTTGAAAAAAATGACAAAAATTCGCTTATTATATCCTTCGATTTTAAGTCCATCACAGACTGAAAAGATACAGGAGGTCTGAACGTGATTAAGGTAAAGACCGATCTTCCGGGGCCAAAGGCGAGAAAATATCTGGAGGATGCAAGGAAATACGAACCCAGATCGATGAGCGATCAGGTACCTATAGTCTGGCACAAAGCTGAAAGATGCTATGTTGAGGACGTGGATGGCAATGTCTTTCTGGATTTTACATCCGGGGTTCTTGTCGCGAATGTGGGACATTCCCATCCTGAGCTTGTCGCCGAGATGAGGGATCAGGCGGATAAAGTTGTCAACTGCTACGATTTCATCAATGAATATCGCCCGGAGCTCGCAAAGAAGCTTGTCGAAATTACACCGGAAAATCTCGATAAGGCGTTCATACTCACGACCGGATCGGAAACGACCGAGGCTGCAATCAAACTTGCCCGCAAGTACACCGGCCGAAAGGAGATCATCTCCTTCCAGGGAGCTTTTCATGGAAGGACGTATGGTGCCCTTTCGATAGGTGGGAAGAGGAGTGGTGCGGGAACCAAAGGCTTCGGACCATTCCTTCCAGGAACTGTCATAGCTCCTTTCGCTTTCTGTTACCGCTGTGTCTTCGACAAATCATACCCAGAGTGCGGTGTCTACTGCCTCAATTACCTTGACTGGCTAGTTGAGACTGAGACTGAGGGCGATATAGCCGCTGTCATAACTGAAACGTACCAGGGTGGGGCGGGTTCTATTACACCTCCGATCGAGTGGATGCAGGGACTCGAGAAATGGTGCAATGACAGGGATATAATCCTTATAATAGACGAGGTCCAGGCCTCTTTCGGAAGAACGGGCAGGCTTTTCGGTTTCGAACACTATGGGATTAAGCCGAACCTACTGTGCCTCGGGAAGGGGATATCGAGCAGCGTACCGCTATCGGCACTTGTTGGAGAGAGCAGGATTATGGATGTCCTGAGCCCCGGCACGATGTCAAGCACGCATGGTGGGAATGCCCTGTGCTCGCGTGTTGCCCTGAAAAACATAGAAATTATTATTAGAGAGGGACTTGTCGAGAATTCTGACGAAGTCGGATCCTATATGCTCGACAGGTTTAAGGCTATGGAGAGGAAATTCGAGTTCTTCGGTGAGGCGAGGGGACTTGGGCTTGTTCAGGGACTTGAGATGGTTAAATCCAAGCTCAATAAAGAGCCAGATGCAGAACTTTCACATGAAATAGTCGAAAGATGTTATCATAAGGGGCTTCTTATGATAGCACCTATAGGCTTCTATGGCAACGTACTGCGTATCGCTCCTCCTCTCGTGATAACCAAAGACGAAGCCGAAATGGGATGTGATATAATAGAATCGGTTTTTGAAGAAATAAAGGATGGGAGGTAGTTTTTGAAAGAGAAGATCAGCTCCGTTGTTGAAAATGCGGCCCGAGAGGCTGCTTCATTTCTCCTTAAGCTCATTTCATTTCCAAGTCTTCCAGGTGATGAATCGGAGGCTCTGGATTTTGCCACGGAGAAATTTGCCGAAATCGGTCTGGAGACTGAAAGGGTGCCGGTACCCGATAGCATCAAGGAGGACAGGGATTACACCAGAGGAGAGGAGGAGTTCAACTATGATGGACGTTTTAACCTCCTTGTGAGGCGCCCCGGGAAATCGGAAGTCGGGAAGTCACTTATCCTCCAGAGCCATATGGATGTGGTCGCCGCCGAAGATTCCTGGAAAGAGGCGTTTTTACCGGTTCTCAGAGATGGGTTCGTGTTTGGGAGGGGAGCGTGCGATGCTAAAGGTCAGGTGGCCACCATATATCTAACAATGCTTGCACTTCAGGAACTCGGCATAGAGCTTCCCGGGGATATAGATGCACAGATAGTTATAGAAGAAGAGGTGGGGGGGAACGGGGCCCTGGCGTTTATACTCGACGGATATAGAGCGGACGGTGTCGTCGTCCTCGAAGGTACGAACCTCCAGATCCATCCTGCTAACAGGGGTGCAATCTGGTTTCAACTGTACCTCGAAGGGAAGTCCGTCCATATGGGCAGGAAACACGAGGGTGTCAGTGCTATCGAAAAATCCATAAGAGTGATACAATGCCTGGAAGATTATGAGAAAAGACTAGTGGCGGAAAGCAAGGGTTATCCCCTCTTCGAACGCTATGAGTATCCTGTCCAACTCAATGTTGGCATGATACGTGCCGGACTTTTCCCGTCAATGGTTCCGGGTGAGGCGGTTGTTGAGGGGGGAGTTGGATTTCTGCCAAATAAAGGGATGGATACCGTAAAATCCGAACTCAGAGAGGTCATAGAAAGCGTAGATGGCCGATGGATAAACGATCATTACAGACTCAAGTTCGAGAAACTCCACAACGATGCATTCGAGATTCCCGCTGACCATCCTTTGGTTCTGACACTACACAATGCTGCCAGAAAAATCGGGTTGGCTTCAGAGGTCTATGGCTGGAATGTGAGCTGTGATGCCAGGCTCTATGCGAAGAGAGGTGGGATGCCGACAGTGGTATTCGGCCCCGGAGATATAATCGATGCTCATTCCTCACATGAGAAAATAGGGGTGAAAGATATCGCTGAGGCTGCTAAAGCCCTCGCGATTTTTGCAACTGAATGGTGTAGTAAGGGGGAGATATGACTGTAAGGCTGGGAATTATTGGAATTGGAACTTTTGGTATCAACCACCTCAGAGCTTTCAAGCAGCTTGAACATGAAGGAGATTTTGAACTTGTCGCCTCTTCCGACCTGAACGAGGAGAGACTTGAGGAGGCCCGGAGAGATTTCGGAGTCAAGGTTTACACGGACTACAGGGAGATGTTGGATAAAGAGGAGCTTGATGGAGTAAGCGTTGCCACACCTGATTTCCTCCACAGACAGATAACCCTGGATATCCTCGAAAGCGGTCGACATGTGCTCGTTGAGAAGCCTATGGATGTTACCGTTGAGGGATGTATTGAGATGATGGATGCAGCCCGAAGGAAATGCCTTCTCCTGCAGGTTGATTTCCACAAGCGCTACGATCCGTATCATATGGAGATCAGGAAAATAGTCCAGTCCGGTAAACTCGGCGAACCGCTTTACGGTTACGTCCATATGGAGGACCGTATAGAGGTTCCGAGGGACTGGCTCCCCAGGTGGGCCTCTAAGAGCTCGCCCGTTTGGTTCCTGGGGATACATTTCTACGATCTTGCCAGGTGGGTGCTCTCAAGCAATGGCAGTTCCGTCTATGCTAGAGGGAGAAAGATAAAACTCGCCCAGCTTGGGATAGATACTTACGATAGCGTGCAGGCTCAGGTCGAGTTTGAGAACGGCTGTATGGTAACTTTCGATACATCCTGGATAATTCCTGAGGGATTCGAATCGATCGTCAACCAGGGTATAAGGGTAGTTGGGACCGAGGGCTTGATTGAGGTCGATACACAGGATCGCGGCATGAAGTCATGCCTCTTAAAGGACGGGGGTATGAAAACCTATAACCTCGGCTTTATGTATGAGGAAGTGGATAATTCTGGCAGGACGGTCTACAGAGGTTATGGGATCGAGAGCATAGAGCACTTTGCGAGAAATGTCGGCTATCTTAGGAGTGGTGGGACCCTCGGCGATATGAAGTCAGAATACGCTGATGGTGAGGATGGGCTCGAAGCAACCAAGATAGGATGCGCTGTCGATGAGAGCCTGCGGCTGGGTAAGGAGATCAAAATAGGGTAGCAGGGATTAGACATCCGGATCTTGTCACTGGCATCCGGTATAGATCGGGGTATGGATAGATGAGGATATATCGGGTATGAAAAGCTATATAATACAGCGGCTCATTCATATGGTGCCGCTGATCCTCCTGATCAGCTTCCTCTGTTTCTTTGTCATAAACCTGGCACCGGGGGATTTCCTCGCCACGATGGCACTCAACCCCCAGATTTCCCAGGACACCATAGAACAGATGAGGATGAAATTTGGTCTGGACAGGCCATGGTACATCCAGTACCTGAGATGGCTCTGGAACGTACTTCACCTCGACTTCGGATATTCCTTTTCGAACCATGTCCCGGTGTTCTCTCTCATAAAAGCGAGGTTCTGGAACACGCTGATATTGGCCTTCGCGTCAGCGATCTTCGCATGGGGGGTTGCGATACCGCTTGGGATAGTTTCCGCTGTCAGACAGTATAGCTGGATCGATAAGCTCGCATCCTTTTTCGCTTTCTTTGGCCTCTCCATACCCAGGCTTTTCTTTGCACTCCTTATGATATTCTTCGCGGCCAAAACGGGATGGTTCCCCGTAGGGGGGATGAGAAGTCTCAATTATGATGATCTGAGCTTGTTGGGGAAATTTGTCGATATCCTCCATCACCTTGCACTGCCCGCCATTGTGCTTGGGACAACCCAGATGGCGGGGAGGATGAGGCAGATGCGTGCCAATCTCCTCGACTGTCTCAGGGCCGATTACATAACGACCGCAAGGGCCAAAGGACTTCCCGAGAGGACGGTTATATATAAGCATGCCGTCAGAAACGCCATAAACCCCCTCGTTACACTCTTCGGGTTCACGATAGCAAGTCTCCTGGGCGGATCCTTCATTGTTGAAGTCATAATGTCATGGCCTGGACTCGGTAGGCTCACGCTGGACGCGCTTTTCGCAAGGGACATATATCTCGTTATGGGATCGCTGATGATAGCTTCCTTTATGCTTATAGTGGGAAACCTTATAGCCGATGTTCTCCTGGCTTTGGTTGATCCGAGGATCTCGTATGAGTAATGCAGTAGGAGAAATGTCAAAATCGAAGTCACCATGGCGCATAGCCTGGCGGCACCTCCTCAGAAACAGGATAGCTGTTACAGGGGGTGTGATCCTTGCCATTCTCTATTTTTTGGCCCTCTTTGCCGGATTTTTCGGCCCATATTCACTCGAGAGGCAGAACAGGGGTAACAGTTTCCAACCCCCTTCAAGGATACATTCCTTCGACGAGGAAGGCAATTTCCACCTAAGGCCTTTCGTTTACAATTACAGGATCGTGGATGAGGCAAGGAACATATATGAGGAGGACAGATCGAGGAGATACCCTGTACATTTCCTTGTGAAGGGCGATGCTTACAAGCTTTTCGGTCTCATAGAGCACTCGACCCATCTTTTCGGAGTGGATAATCCGGGGTTGATATTCGTATTTGGCAGCGATCTTTACGGACGTGACCTTTCAGCAGGCTGCTTTTCGGATCACAGATATCCCTCTCGATAGGGCTTGTCGGCATATTCATAACTTTCGTATTTGGGATGATAATGGGGGGGATATCAGGATATTTCGGTGGAGCCACAGACGTTATAATGATGAGGGCCTCCGAGGTTCTGATGTCGATACCGGGGCTTTACCTTATACTTGCCCTGAGAGCTGCCTTCCCGCTTTCCCTCCCTTCGGATCAAATGTACCTGATAATGGTATTTATACTCAGTTTCATAGGCTGGGGTGGGATGAGCAGGGTGATACGAGGGATGGTTCTCTCAATAAGGGAGAACGAATACGTTCTCGCAGCCGAAGCACTTGGTTATGGTACATTAAGGATAATAGTAAAACATATACTCCCCAACACATTGAGCTTTGTGATAGTAGCGGCCACAATAAGCGTTCCTGGGTATATACTTGGGGAGGCTGCTCTTAGCTTTCTGGGGGTTGGCATACTCGAGCCCCAGGCGAGTTGGGGCAACATGTTGAGACAGGCCCAGAGCGTGAAAGTGCTTACTTCCTACCCCTGGGTGCTTACACCAGGGTTTTTCATTTTTATTACTGTCCTGGCCTATAATTTCCTGGGTGATGGATTAAGGGATGCGCTCGACCCGAGGAAGAGTGGATGAGAAATGGGAAACTCCTTGAAGTAAATGATTTGAGGACATATTTCTATACGGACGACGGCATCGCAAGGGCTGTTGATGGTGTCGACTTTCAGCTTGACAGGGGCGAGACATTGGGGCTTGTCGGGGAGTCTGGCTGCGGAAAAACTGTAACTTCCCTTTCAATTATGAGGCTTGTCCCAGAGCCCCCGGGCAGGATTGTCGGTGGGGAAATTATTTTCAAAGGACAGGATATACTGAAGCTGAGCGAACGTGAGATGAGAAGCATCAGGGGTAACGAGATCTCTATGATATTCCAGGAGCCAATGACCTCGCTCAACCCTGTTTATACCTGCGGTAACCAGATAGCTGAGGCGATAGTCCTTCACCAGAAGGTTGGGAAAAAGGAGGCAAAATCCGGAGTGATCGAGATGCTGAGATTCGTCGGGATACCAGATCCTGAAGTCAGAGCCGGTGAATACCCACATCAGCTCAGTGGAGGAATGCGACAAAGGGTCATGATAGCTATGGCCCTTTCGTGTAGGCCCTCGATTCTGATAGCTGATGAACCGACTACCGCCCTTGATGTCACAATCCAAGCCCAGATACTCGATCTTCTGAGAAAACTGAGGGAAGAGCTGCATATGGCCATGCTCCTTATAACCCATAACCTCGGCGTCATAGCTGAAATGGCTGACAGGGTAGCTGTTATGTATGCAGGAAAGATCGTGGAGAAGGCTGATGTGGAAGCAATATTCGAAACCCCGTCACATCCCTACACGCGCGGGCTTCTAAAATCGATCCCGGCTCTGGGACACAAAAAGGAGAAGCTTACCGCCATAAGAGGGACCGTCCCAAACCCCGTTCACTTCCCCTCGGGATGCAGGTTTAACCCCAGATGTGACCTCGCTGACGATAGGTGTAGGACTGAAGAACCCGAGCTTCTGGAGATCGATCCAGGACACAAAGTGAGCTGCTGGAAAGCCTTCTGAATTTGCCCGTACCATTTTGCTCCTTCGGCGGGCAAAATGGTACACGACAACAAGGTATTCCCAAAATTCCTACCTCCGACTTTCTTAACATAAGACATTGTTTAACAATATCTTAAATCTGAAAGCCTCGCCATAAAATAATTCTGGCACAGTTTTTGCACCCTGAAAATGGTGAGAGACATAGGCAATCAAAAGAAAGTCAGTTTAAATTTTCTAAAAGCTTGAGGAGGTGATGATGAAAAGCATGTGGTAGGTTGACCGTGGCATTGACCTGGTAGGAACTTTTGAGGTTTTTCAACTTTTAAGAAGAAGGAGATTCAAAATGTTTAGGAGAAAAGGAGAAAAGGGTTTCACGTTGATCGAGCTTCTGATCGTTGTGGTTATCATAGGTATCTTAGCTGCCATAGCGATACCAAGGTTCACGAACGTGACAAAGAAGGCCAAGGACTCCGAGGCCAAGAACATCCTGAAACAGATCTACACGCTCGAAGAAGGCTATTACCTTGAGAATGGAAACTACACTGGCCTGACCAACACTAACCTCGGGTATGAGGATCCCGGTGCTGACTACTGGACCATAACCCTGAGCCTTGGCGCCGATTCTCTCGGCTATACTGGAACGGCCACTGAGAGTCAGGATGTGAACGGTGATGGTGATACCGATGACACCTGGAGTTTCGTAATAGCACGTCCGGATAGTCTTGACTTCAATATGAGCTCTACGGACAATTGATCTTTGACTACATAAGTACTTTCTGGGTTGACGGGAAGCGGCGGAGGTTTAGGAGTAAAAGCCTCCGCCGTTTTCCTGAGATGGGTATGACAGGGGAGGGATTATGGAATCTTGGTTTTACTATGTATTTCTGTTTATGGTAGGAACAGTTGTTGGGAGCTTCCTCAACGTATGCATAGTTCGGATTCCTGAAGGAAAATCTGTGATCTCCCCTCCATCAAGCTGTCCCAAGTGTGGACAGCGAATTCGTTTTTATGACAATATTCCTATTATAAGCTTCCTGGTACTGAGAGGGAAATGCCGGGATTGCGGGGAGCGTATCTCCCCGGTTTATCCCCTGGTTGAGTTTACGACAGGCATTGCTTTTGTGGGTATTTACCTTTCCAATGGATTTTCCCTTGATTTTATCCGTAATGGATTTCTGATATCCGTGCTCATAGCGATATCGGTAATCGACCTCAAGTACTATATAATTCCGAATAAGATCGTATATCCCGGACTGACTATAGGTTTGGTCCTCAGCACTATAAAGGGCCTGAATCAACTTCGCGATTCCATCCTCGGCATGGGGATTGGCGTTGGTGCCCTCATCCTTATATCACTGCTCGGAAGGGTGATCTTCAGGAAGGAGAGCATGGGGATGGGAGATGTAAAGCTGGCGGGTCTGATCGGGCTTTTCCTGGGATGGAAAGGGGTGCTTCTGTCATTATACGCTGCGTCCATAGTGGGTGCCATCTTCGGGATAGGGCTTATGGTCTTCGCCGGGAGAAAGAGGGATAGCATGATACCATTTGGGCCCTTTATAGCAGTTGGAAGCGTAGTTGTTATGTTCTGGGGCCGAATTTCGATACTTGGGCTACCTTAATGTGATGCTGGTCACAACGCTATTTAACCACCCTTTGTATTTTTAGCATAAGACTCTTGAAACTGATTCGGGGAAGGTTGAGATGAGACATACAGGATATTTTAGAGGCTCTGCAAAAGAAGGGGGATTTACCCTCCTTGAGGTTACGGTGTCGATGTTTATACTGACAACCGTCGGCCTTTTCTTCCTGTCTATATTTGTGTCGGGAGCGAAGTATATAGGGAGAGCCAAAATACAATCTGTAGCTGTCAATGCGGCCAGGGAGATAATCGAACAAGCCGAGGCAATGCCATTTGATGAAATCTTAGTTGGAAACACGAGAATTGATACCGTGGTTGTACCCTATGGCTTTACCGCACCGGTAGATCTAGGGTCGGAGGGCGGGGATCTTGATGATTTGGATGACTTCAACGGACTGTCAGAATCCTCTGTTCCTGGATATACCGTTCCCCTCTCCCGAAGTGTAACGGTATCCTATGTAAGCCTTGACAGCCTGAATTCGACTTTGAACCAGAGGTCACGCTACAAAAAGATTACTGTTACCCTGTCGTCAAGCGAATTCCCGAGTAATCTGGTTTTCAGCAGAGTCCTGGTCTATTACTGATTGACAAAGGAAGACCTGGGAGTGAGGTAATATGGCGAAAAAGAAGCTGTTCTCGATGGCAGGCCAGCGAGGTGTAACGCTTATAGAGTTTGCAATAGCTATATTTGTAGTGGGTGTAATAAGCCTCGCTTTATTCAACCTCCTTAAATTCGGACAGAAATCTTTCAAATCTGGCGAGGATGATGTCAATCTTCAGGTCAGTACTCAAAGGGCAGTTGACGAAATGTCAAGGATCTTCTCCAATGCGGGATATGGGCTCCCACATGCCGCCAGAGCAGTACTCGATGCCCATAGCGATGAGGTTACATTTCTGATCAGCAGCGACACCTTGAGGTTTTACCTCAGCCCCGCGGATAGTCTCCCTGATACCCCTAACCCGAACGATAAGATACTCTATAAATCTGAGAACAATGATCTTCCCGGAAACAGGTTCCTAATCGGGGCCCGAGATATTGCCTTCGACTACTTTGATTCCTCTGGAACCAGCCTCCTGGGGGAGTCGGGAAATGTGGATACGTTATATCTCGGCAGGATCCGGCTTGTCGAAATATCTCTGACGATGGAGTCTCCAACGCCTGATGCGAGACGCTCAGAGGTTAATCGGTACAGGCAGATGACCTCAACCTCTTCGGTTTATCTCCCTAATCTGAAGCTTCTGGCTTCGGAAGGTGGTGGAGAAGATACTATTTCCCCAACCGTTACCGTTACCTCTCCTAATGGAGGGGAAAGCATGGATGCCGACAGCGTGTGGACGATAACCTGGGATGCGTCCGACAATGTGAGTGTTACCTCGGTAGATTGCTACTATTCGAACGACGGAGGAGCTACATTCCCCAATACTATAGCCTCCGGGCTGTCAAATACAGGGTCCTATGACTGGACCGTTCCGAGCGATCCGACGACACAGGCACAGGTCAAAGTGGTTGCCTGGGATCTTGCTGAAAATTCAGGTGAGGATGCAAGTGATTCGGATTTCACGATCGTCGCCGTTACGGATACCATTCCCCCAAGCGTGACACTGATTTCACCCAACGGCGGGGAATCCTGGCAGGTCAGCACCATAAATCAGATAACTTGGCAGGCTTCGGATGACGTAGGAGTCAGCTACGTGAACCTATATTACTCCACGGACAGCGGTGTTACCTATGCCGATACTGTAGCTGCGGGACTCGCCAATACCGGATTATATTCATGGACGATACCGGATGATCAGTCAACCACCTGCAAGGTCAAGGCTGCAGCATTCGACGATGCCGCGAATTCCGGGGCGGATGAGAGCGATGCGGATTTCACTATCGCTGCACTGGCCGATACCATTCCTCCTCCTCCTCCATACTATGTGTATGCCGCTCCCGGCAACAGCAAGATTATACTCGCCTGGTCTGCCAGCTACGATCCATCGGGGATCAGGGAATACTATGTCTATATCGGCACCGACCCGGGGAGCCTCAGCAGGACAGCGGAGGAGACCACTATTACAACTACGTCATTTACCGTCTTAGGGCTTACCAATGGCATTACCTATTATTTTGCTGTTAAGGCCGTTGATAACTACGGCAATGTGAGCGATTTTTCCGATATAGTCTCAGAAACCCCTCTGGGTGCCACAATCTTCTATTTCCATGACAATCAGCTTATAAACCTCGCACAGCCGACCTCCGGGAGCCCGGATGTCGCTACAGCCACTGTTAATAAGAGTGATAAAGACAGGAGGTTAGAGATATTCTTGACTGAGGAGGGAGAACCGGGATATCACTATATACAGCCCGGGATATGGAGCTTCTACTTCTATGGCTACGTTAACAATACGGATCGTAATACTTATCTTTACTGTAAGGTTTATAAGTTTGATGGGGAGGACGAAACTCTTCTCTTTACCACCGGTTATTCTTCAGCGCTCTCTACTTCAAGCCAGGTCTATCAGATAACTTACTCTGCCTCTTCCTTTTATCTTGACTCGGAGGATAGGATAATAGTCGACGTCTGGGCAAACAGACAGTCAGGTGGAGATAGCACCCAGCATGTCTATTTTGAGTACGATGCAACGTCGAAGGTCTCGAGGTTTATCACTCCTTGAGTTTCGACGTGAAGGGGATGAACAGATATGAGCCAGTTCTTTCGGGGAAATTTTGGAAAGCTTTTCACAGGTGAGAGGGGAGCTGCCCTTATAATAACTCTCGCCGTTACCTCCATACTCACCATATATACGGGGGCTATGTTTGTATATATGAAAACCGGGCGTATTTCCTCCTTCCGGTTCTCGAGAAGGGCACAGACCCTGTATCTAGCAAAAACTGGGGCAGACATCGCCATAAGGCAACTGGCATCCGATAGCCTCTGGAGGAACACTCAGACCGATACCCGTTTCAATGACGTGAGCTTCGGTGAAGGTATTTTCGACATCGATACCGTTACGGTCAACGCTAACGGTACTCTGAATATAGCTTCACACGGATACATTCCCGATAAGACCAACCCGATATCCCACAGGACCATAAGTCAGGTCGCGAGGATAGTGCCTGGTACACCGGCCGATGTTGATACCAACATGGCTATAGTTATAGCGGGAGACCTCACAAACATAAACATCCGTGATGAAGATAACAACCTTGATCCTTCGCTTGGAAGTGATAACGATACGCCGCCCGATATTATGAAATCCGGGTTAGTTCAGATGTCAAATGATCAGGGCCATACTCAATTGGGCAACTTTTCACCTGTAAGCGGCTGGCCGAACGGGGATTTCTATTACAGCGGTGATACGCCGAATGTAACCTACGTCACCGGCAACTTATCCGTATCTGGTGGAAGCACGGTTTACGGCATCTTCGTTATTGATGGTAACGTCGTCCTCAATGGCTCGGCGAGGGTTGAGGGTGTGCTTTACCTCCCCAATCCGACGTCGACTATAATACACGGCGGAGGCGCACCTGCCGAGAATTCGGTCGTCGGGGGTATAATAAGCTGGGGGGATGTCACCGGCACCGGTAGTCATGCAGATGTTCAGATACAAAAGACCTATATGACGTCATTCAGCTATTCAGGAGGAACTCCCCCCAGTGTATATGTGGTATCCTGGAGAGAGGAGTAGAGCTGTTGAGGATGATCTGGTCATTAGATCGGTTATGGATTTAAGAAAGAAACGACATAACTGGGAAGCCACAATCTCCCTTGTCATACGTAGAGACGCAACATACTGCGTCTCTACAGTGATTTTACAGCGCCTTAAGATCCCGAAGATAATGAAAGTCAGAAAAATAATCCGGTAGCGATTTGTGGGGTTAAAGAGATCCTGAAATAAATTTAGGATGATGCCAGGAGACACCGTTTGTGGCAAACCATCGAGCGGATCTGGAAGCTGTCATGTCGAACTTGTTTCGGTATCTCCCAAGACTTGTCGCCCAAATAATTCCTTAAACTTCATAAAGGTTTGCACCCTATAAGAAAGCGGTAGGACTTGACTATAATTGACCATATTTTTCTCCGCTATTTTTCAACCATCGTTTGCTGATGTCCACCTTCCGAAATCGTAGAGGGAAGCCATCTCCCCAAATGTCCCGTCCGGCGCATTCTATCTCCTTCAAAGTTTGCAAATTTCTTAAAGATGTGATTAACCCTACAGCTTTAAAAGTTCTTGACAATTTTTTTTGTATATTATATCTTGAACTCAAACTTGACAACGTATTGCTGCTATACTGGGGATGAATCATGGGATCTATCAGCTATGCTTCCAGGGAAGTAACCTGCAAGGTGGTCTACTATGGTCCCGCAGGGAGTGGGAAGACCACTATCCTTAGAACCATACAGGCCAAAGCTCCCAGGTCCGATGGAAAGATGATCTCGCTTTCCACAGATGGCAAGCATACTCTCTTTTTCGATTATTTTCTCCTTTCTGTCGGAAAGATCCGCTGGTTTGACGTCAACTTTCAGCTTTACACAGTCCCCGGTGCGGGACATTACGGTGCCATCAGAAAGATAGTCCTTCGAGGGGCTGACGGGATCGTTTTCGTCGCAGATTCCGCCCCGGAGAAGCTCAAGGAAAACCTCAACAGCCTTGAGGATCTGGTCGAGAGCTTGAGGCTTCAAGACCGTGATATAGCGGATGTGCCTCTCGTATTTCAGTATAACAAGAGGGATCTTGTTGATGCTCTCCCGGTGTGGCAGCTCGAAAGGGATCTGAACGTATGGGGAAAGCCTTCGTTCGAATCAGTTTCAACCAGAGGTGAGGGTGTGTTTCCCACGCTTAAGTCGATATGTAGGATGAGTCTGAATAGTCTCGGAGAAGCCTGGGCCTCGAACGTCTCCGGGGGCAAGTTCAGAGTGATGATCGTTGGTGTTGAAGATAACGGGGCCAGGCTTGCTGTCGCGAAGAGGCTCTCCGGTTATGCTAATATCAGCATCGATAGGGCGGAAGCGCTGCTTGACAGGGTCCCTTTGATTATCGCCAAAAAAGTCGATGTCCGGAAGGCTGACCACCTGAAGCTGAGATTCCGGGAGTTGGGGGCCATTGTGAGCGTCGAGCCAGTGGTAACGGAAAAAGAGCTTGTGAAGGGACATACGGCCCCAAACTGAAGTGTTTTATGATAATTGCCTATGAATCGAGACGAACCTGAAATAGACGAATTTGATGACCTCATTGAGAGCGTTGAGGAGGAGATGGGGAAACTTGCCTCCGATGCGAAGGATACCCGCAGAGAGCTCCTCGACTTCTATGAGACAAAAATAGAAGAATGGACGGGGAGGGGCTATAATACGGTAAGGATCGAGGAGGCTATGAGCTTGCCGCTCGAAGAGATGGAGAAAGAGTTCGCAAGGTTTACGAACGATGTTGATAAGCTCGAATCTCTCCGGGAATCTGCGAACAGGTTCAACCTTAAGGATTTGAAGCCTGAGATAGATAATATGGCATTGATACTTTTCGAGCCCGGTAGGGAGGATGAAGCGCGAAGGGAGATAGAGGAACTTAGCTCCATTGTCAGGGCGAGGGAAGAGGGTCGGAAGGGGTGGTTAGATAAAGTCAATTGGCTGGAGGAGGAGTGGATCCTGGGAAAAGATCTGCTCGAATGGCAGCTCTAAGTTCTGAAGAGTTTTAGGAGGAATTGGATTGGCTTTGAGAGGTTCTCTTAGCGAGACGGGTTTGACAGATGTACTTCAACTTATCTCATCTGGAAGGAAAACAGGTTGTTTAACTGTCATAGACCGGCACAATGTCGGCAATATCTACTTTGAGAATGGGATGCTGACCTATGCCGCTGTCGTGAACCGCCCTGACAGGATAGGAGATATCCTCATATCGCAGGGCAAGGTAACTCGCAACCAGCTCGAAAAGTCCATGAAAATACAGAGGGTGAAACCTGAAAACAAACTCGGCTCCATATTTGTGGAACTCGGTTACGTTTCCCAGAAAGATATAGATGATGTTGTGGAGGGACAGATCGAAGAGGCTATATACCACCTTATGAAGCTCAAAAAAGGTGAATTCGTATTCGAACAGGGTAGGACCTGTGATGATAACGAGTTTAAGGTCTCGCTCAATGTCCTTGGTGTCGTCCTCGAACAGGCCAGAAAGATAGATGAGTGGAATCTCCTTAAGGACAGCATACAATCGCCCAATCTAGTCCTTGGGATAAGGGAAGATATAGGTGGCAACGAGCTCAAAATCAGCGACAGTGAGAATGTGATCCTCTCTCTCGTGGATGGGGAAAGGACTATCCAGGGGTTGGTCGAAATCTCGGGGTTTGGTGAGTATGAGACCTACAAGATTGTCTACAGCCTCCTATCAGCAGGGATTCTGGAGAGGTTGGATGTTCAGTTTGATCAGGAGACTGCGCCGCCTGTCCTTATGGATGCCAGGGAACATATTGGGATCGGCATGGCGTTCTTGAACAGTGGTATGTTTCAGGAGGCGCTCCTGGAGCTCGAAAAAGCCAGGGAGGTGGACTCTGATTCGAGCGAAGTCAGTTTTTTCCTCGGGGGAGTTTACCAGCTCACTGGGAGGTATGAGGAGGCTGGGAGGGAATATTATGCGTTGCTTAGAGGGCTTCCGCGCAACTGGAAGGTATTAAACAACATGGGAAGCCTTTTCGCAAGGCTTGGCAAACTTAACCTGGCATTGAAAGTCCTTGAAAAGGGTTTGGAGCTTTGCGATAAAAGCAGCAGGCTTTACCTGAATCTTGGGCGTGTATACTATAGGGAAGGTGAATATGAGAGCTCTCTCAGATGCTTCCATAGAGCCCTTGAGATAGACCCGGATTTCGATGGTGCCAAATTCTATATGGCTCTGGCCCTGTTCAGAATGGGGGATTTCGACGGCGCAATTGAGCATTTCAGAAACCTACTTGGCAGGGGATATGAGGACGACAGGACACTCAACAATATAGGGCTTGTCTATCTAAGGAAAGGCTCCCTGGAGAGAGCTATCCTTGAGTTCAGGAAGGCCCTCGCCCTGAACCCATCTCTGGCCTCTGCCAGAAAGAACCTGGGCGAGATACATTACTGGTCAGGGGATTATGATTCTGCTGTTGAGGAGTACAGGAAGGCGATAGAGTCAGGCGAAGACTCCCCTGAGCTCTGGTGCAAACTTGGAGATATTTACTACAGATGGGGCGCGTTCGAAAAAGCGAACCAGAGTTGGCAGAAAGCTCTCGAGCTCGATCCAAGGTGTGGATCTGCCAGGAAAGGTCTCACAAAGCTGAGAGATTCAACGATGGCAAATGCTTAAGAGGTGCCACTGGAGGGCGATAGGGTATGGCCGTAAACGATGGAAGAGATGATTCTGCAGCGACCGCAGGCAGGGACAATGTCCTCGAATTTATCTATAGTAAGGACAGTCTCGAAAGCTTTACGGAAGGTATGAACCTTAAGCAGTTGAGAAGGGTTCACGATATTTTCTTTGACGAGTCGATAAGAATATCGAAGGAGGCCGATAGAAAGAATTTTGGCTTTGGCAAGCTCAAAGCCAGTGTAGACAACACCTTTGAGCATCATTCGAAGGAGATGTGCACGGTCAACATAGCGTACTGCACGAGAAATAGCTGTGATGACTATGACCCGGGATGTGTCTCAAGAAAGATAAAGGGCCAACTGAGGAAGATGCGGGATATAATACTTGAAAAGGCTGCCCTTGCTCCAGATGCTGTAGATCATGTTATTGCTGAGGCCCAACCAGAGGAGGTCTCCTGGGTTGAGGATCTCTCCGAAAGCGGTATAATAGAAGAACTTTCCGAGGGGCTCAGCACGGTCTCGGGGATTAGGAAAAGCATTATCCTTACAAGTGATGGCCGTGTAATTGACGTTGGGGGCTCGTGGGGTAGCAACGGAGAGCTTGCGTCAGCTTCGATCGAGCTGTGGAAAGAAAGCATTTCGTATATAGACAGGATAGAGTTGGGCGTTTTCCACAGGTCGCTCATAGAATTTGGGAAACTGAGGTTCCTTCTGGTCAGCCTTAACCAGTTGGCTGTGGTTGTGCTTATGGATGAGGATGCAAGCCTTGGGCTTGTAGAGCTTTTCGTTGACAAAGCCGTAAACTCAATTGAATCAGATATCCTCAAAGCCAAGGAGATATAAATGCCAGGAGGATTAAAAAATCTTTTCGGCAGGAAGAAGGGATTTGGTACTTTCGAGGAAGCACTATCGGAGCTTGGGAAACAGGAAGGAGTTAAAGGTAGTGTAATTGTCGACTCCGAGGGGTTGATTGTGGCGGAACTGCTCCCTAAAGGAGAATTCGATCCGTCGCATATGGGATCGCTTATTTCGGTTTTCAGACGCTTTATAGATAGCTGGTCTGGTAAGCTCAAGGAAGGGAGAATGATAAATGAGGTCGTTCTGAAAGGTGGTGGTGGCTGGGTTGTAATTAGGAATATATCGGAACTCACGCTCGCTGTCCTCGTCGACCCCTATCAGTCAAGAAAGCTCGATATAGAAGATTCTGTCCGGTCCATACGTGATGTTTTCGACCGGAAGTACAGGAGCAGAACCCCTGCTTCCTGATGCTATTCTGAGGTGAAGTACACCTAGATCAATGGAGTTCGGGATGCATGATATACTGTATGAGTTGAACAGTACCAGAGGCGTTGTAGGGAGCCTTCTTGTTTCCAACGATGGCATGGTCATAGCTTTAGATTTCAAAGGTGAGGTGGACGGTGATATGATAGCGGCTCTGGCCGCCTCCCTTGTCAAAGCTATGAGGAATTCCCTTGAAAAAATAGGACAAGAGCTCTTAACGCAGGCATCGATCGAGGGATCAGATGGCAATATTTTTCTCTTTAACGCCGGGTTTGGGACCCTTGTTGTTATGGCGGAGAGGAATGTCAATATGGGACTTATCCGTCTTGAGATGAAAAATGCTGCCGAAAGAATAGCTGAGAAAGTCAGGGGAGAAGCGGGGAGGTGATCGCCTATGGCTGAGTCGAAACAGAGCCGCGAAGCAGGGGCTGGTGCATCCGAGGCTGGGGAGAAGATCGACAAGGTTATTTCGGGCCTTTCACGGATACCCGGTGTTAGCGGAAGTATCCTTGTAAGGGAGGATGGAATTGTGATTTCATCAGAGATCTCCGGGGAGAAGGACCATAACCTTGTAGGAGCTATGAGCGCCGCGATCTTTGGATATGGAAATTCCTGTATGGGTAAGATTAACCTCGGCGAGTTCAAATCCGGGATTGTGGAATCGAGTACCGGGGTTCTCTTACTATTAGTTATAAATAGAGTTATACTTACGCTTCTGGCGAGCAAAGCCGTTCCGATAGGTTTCCTCAGTGCGAGGATGCGCGAGGCTGCGAACGAGATAAGAGAACTTGTATAAAAAGGTTGGGAGCTAGGATGCCATCTATAAATTATGCTTATAGGGAGATAGAGTGTAAGATAGTTTACTACGGGTGTGGGATGAGCGGCAAGACAACCAACCTCCAGGTAATCCACGAAAAAGCACCTGAAGGGGCTAAGGGGGGTATGATCTCTTTGGCAACCCAGGCTGACAGGACCCTCTTCTTTGACCTTCTTCCGATAGATATAGGCAAAGTTAAGGGTATGGATGTAAGGTTTCAGTTGTACACCGTTCCCGGCCAGGTCTATTATAACCATACAAGAAAAGTGTGC
>CAZTBA010000007.1:10833-40836 GCA_964611725.1 uncultured bacterium | reverse complement strand
ACCTTGGGCATCCATTCCTTGTCAGGACTAAAGCGCTCCGGCCTATCCAACTCCATGTCATAGACTGGTACTAGAGACGGACCAGGTCCGAAAAATAGGGGCTTTTCCTCCTCCTTGATAAAATCCAGACTATTCAATAGGCGGTAGGTATACTTCCCCAGTAGAAATCCCCAGTGCGTCAGGACGTACTCTAATTGTTCGAATAGGGAATGTGGCACGGCGATGCCAGGGCTAAGTAGCATGTCCACCAAGTTCTGGCTTTCAGGACCGAAAGATGGTTGAGTGTCGAAAAAAGTGTGGACTTCAGCGAGTAGGGTGAGATATGATGTCTCCTTTTCCAACTCGGTATCGTCGAAGAGCTCCAGATATGGCGCAAAGGCCGGGTTCATGTTCTCAAGCCAGAGCATGAGAAGCTCCTCAAGTAAGATCTGCCGATTGGGGACGTCAGCCGTTTTACCAGCAAGGTATTCGTCAACAGTAATTTCTCTCTGATATACAGCAACGGGCGGAAAGTCATCGGTGAACTTGCGAAGGATGGCATCTACCACTTCTCTCGCGAATTTAGCATCCAACCATGCCAATGCTTCCGCCATCACATCCGGGTTCTTTTGATCACGATATTGAGCGATAGCATAATGGAAAATCTCGTCGATCAATCCCATGGCATTAACCTGCCCCGCCTTCACCGACTGCTCGGGAAAGCGTACTAGATCACGCTTCTCGTTCATCTTCTGTGCGAAGGCCAGCGCAGCCCGAAAGTTGGCTAGGATAACGTTGCCAGTTGTCGCAAAGAGCGTCTGATCAAATTGATACCGGTCCCTCGCTCTCCGGGAAATGTGAAATTCCCGCCAGGCAGTATCATGATGAATGTGATTCAGCATGTTGTTTTTCCTTCACATCAACAGCAAAATTCAAATTTATGGCAACTTCCATTACCATTTTCAAATTCCTCTAAGAATCGGTCTAAAGCTGTCTCGACTTTGCCATGCCACAGGTTCCACTTGGTGCTTTCAAGTGTCTCTTGAATCTCTTCTCCCGGATCGGCATCCAATCGGATCAATCCCTTAACATACTGCCCTAATACCGTGATCCTCACTGTAATGGGTCCATCCGGGGGGATAAGGCTTTCCAGTCACGCCGACAGCCTTCAATGAAAAGCATCTGTTCATCGCCCAATTCCCCCTCACATCACTGAGCAACAGTCATCGTATGATTCCGGACTGTCGCTTCGTTTAACTTCTCATCGATCGGCAGGAAATCCCTCAACGCCTCCGTCGTCATTCCATAAGAGACCAAAGATGCCCATTTTGTTTCCCTGAAGAAATCCCCTGTGGGAACCTGTTTGCCCTCTGGATTTTTATGCTCTCGGCTCATTCAGTTCTTTAGCGCTCTTCTCGCGCTCTTATTATCTCCTATCATTAATCATCGTTCTTCTGCACATATGTCAGGCATCCTCAAAGCTTTTCTCCTATAGCTTACGTTCATTCCCACTCGGAACATAAGGTTTCTTGAACTTCTTAGGCACCTTTTCATGATATTACGTATGGTATATGTCTCACGGTATGCCCACCAGTAACCTCGCTGAAGTTCATCAGGAGTGATCTTCTTCGGCCTGAATACCACCTCGCCAGTGTGGTACTTCGCCCAATCCCTATCTAATATCCTGCCTGCTTTCTCCATCGCCTCGTAAAGGTGTGTCCCCGGAAACGGGGTTAGAATATGGAATTGAGCAGCATCGATGTTATTTTCCATGATAAAGTCGAAAGTCTTTTTGAATACTGTAGGGTCATCTTCATCAAGTCCGAAGATGAAGCTACCGAGTATATTTATACCTGCTTTATGGATTCTTTTTATGGCCTCTTTGTATCCATTCGGTGAGTTCCAGGACTTGTTAATTTGTTGGAGGTTCTCCTCTGACAAGGTCTCAAAACCAATAAAGGCATATTTGCCGCCGCTTCTGGCATAAAGGTCGAGAAGCTCCTCATCTTTTGCTATATTGATGGTCGTCTGTCCACCCCAGACCCCTTTTAATGGGATCAATGCTCTGAAAAGCTCTTTTGCGTACCTCGGTTGCCCGGTAATATTGTCATCAACGAAGAAAAAATCCCGGGTATCGAATTCCCTTATTTCATCAATGACTTCGGTGACAGGTCTTGTCCTATATTTTTGTCCGAAAAACTCTTTTACAGCACAGTATTCACAGTGAAAAGGGCATCCGCGGGTCGCCTGGATGGTATTGAAGCAGGAAACATACATTTTTCGGTTCAGAAGGTCTCTACGTGGGATGGACATCCCTGCCATCTCTATGAAACGATTGGAACGGTAAATAGATTTTAACTCTCCCTTTTCAACATCCTGGAGGAGTTCCCCCCATACGGGTTCTGCCTCACCAATCACCACGCTGGTCGCATGCTCAAGTGCCTCTTCAGGCAGGAATGACACATGTATCCCTCCCATGACCACTTTTACACCTCTTTTTTTAAATCCATCGGCGATCTCATAGGCACTTGGTATCTCAGCCGTAAATGCGGTTATGCCGACAAGGTCGACTTCCTTACGAAAATCGACAGGTGTTATTCTGGCATCTAATATCTCTACCTCCCAATTTGAGGGAGTTAAGGCGGCAATCATAGGAAGGCTCAACCGAACAAAACCTGTTTTCCCCCTTTTTGACACTTTACCCCAGTAGCCACGCTCATTTCGGGGTAATATTAACAGGAGTTTTCTCATTGTTTCCTTCTACAAGTCCTCTTGTTGAACTTCGCTAAGCAAAAGGAACATCACGGTCCTCTAACGCCTCTATTCGTGCTATTCCTATAAAGACATATGGTCTGTCCTTTTCAGTTCCATGTACTAAATATAAACATCTATCCCTGGCTTCGCTACTTAGTTTTTTCCATTTTTTATCCTAACTATTACATTCGAGTTTAGACTAAATCGGACCTATACAGAAGATAAGAACATTTTGTAAAGCTTTTATATACAATGTTTTGGGATTTCCGGCAGACATTTTCCGGGAATTATCGTGGAGGTTATTACGTGGCCGATGTACCAAGGCTTTCCTCCTGAGAAATACAGATTAGCCTAAACTCAAGTATTAAGCCTCAAAAAACCTATTTTTCAAATATCCCCAAGTATCTCATGTATCTTCGATTTGAGCTCGCTCAGATTGGACGATTTGACGATGTAAGCGTCCGCTGCCCATGTCATGAAGTTGTCCTCGTAGTGGGGATAGCTCGTATTTATTATGACAGGAAGCGTGTTTTTCGTGTCAAGTATCCTCCCGAGAGCCTCTACCCCATCCCTCCCAGGCATCTCGATATCGAGAATCACAAGATCAAGGTCTTCCTTTTCAGCGATCTTCACTGCCATCCTCCCGCCGTCTGCGAGGAGGACCCTGTAGCTGTCCTTCGTGAGCTCCTTATCATAAAGGAGCCTATGGTTAGCATCGTCATCAACTATCAACAAGGTCTTCATGGCCGCCATCCTTCCTCATCTGGTGAACATCCAATGTTCCCCTTTGGACGTTTATTATCCTGTGTGCCACATCAAGCTCCAGTCCTGCACCTTCGTTCTTGTCAGTGATGAAGACCCTGCTGCACACTTCCTCACGTATCTCTGGCCCTATGTCAGAGGCCCTTATGTAGACATTCCTGACATCCGATATGCAAGCATTTGCTTTTCGCCGAGCCTTATACCTTAATACACCGAGGTTGTTCCATCCACATGAAAAACCAGAAGGGGCCCTTCAAATCAAAGAGCCCCAACTTTGAGATATGGCTCTTCAGTCAAGTGTCTAAGGTCTAACGCTCAGTTCCGTTTCACAACGTTAGACGCCTGAGGACCTTTTAGCCCTTCAGTAACGTCGAATTCGACTTCCTGACCTTCCATCAAGGACTTAAAGCCTTCATCGACAATAGAAGAGTAGTGGACAAACACGTCCACGCCATCTTCACGCTCGATAAAGCCATAACCCTTGCTATCATTGAACCACTTTACACTTCCACGTGCCATTTTATCACCTTCTTTCCTCTTTGGATTTTAGCGTTCTATGCTAAGTTCAAATTTCGAGACAAAAAAACCACAGAAGGCAACCCTAGATAGAGGAAATTGCTCCTGTGGCAAAAAGATACGGAAAAACTAATTTATACTTACTTCCCCTACAGCTAAAATGGCTTCCAAAACTTATGTGCCGTTAATATAATAGAAAATTCATATTATGTCAACAGTTTTTTTATTTTTTGCTGATTATTCGCAAGATTTATCAGAAATGGCAAAATACAGCGAAGCTATGCTCTTTGGGAACCGGACCCTACGCAGAATAGAGGATACAATCTCGTCCTGACATTTGAATTCAGTCTGCCCCAGGCTGTTGATCCTTCACGAAATCGGGTATCTGTCCCTCATCAGCAGGCATTCTATTTCTTCTTCCAGATGATCTCCAAAAGATATGAGAAAGGTCCATCATCCTTACCGACAGCAAGTCCTATAGCGAGTAGGGATCCATCTCTGCTCGGGATAAAGTCATTCCTGGACAGGTTGCTGCATCATTCTACCACCATCAAGGCGGAATCTTATCGATTGAAGGACAAGCGACGTGCTGGACTGATTAATCTTCAGCAGGAAAAACCAGAATTAGTATCCTCTCCTCCCTAAATAAGGGGGTCAATTTTAGACCGGCCTTGACACGACTGTGGAGGCTGGGATCCGATGGCACTTTCATATAACGTATAGACTTCTTCAGAAGCTTTATGCCAGCTTTTTTCCTCAACGCTTTTTCTGGCATTGATACTGAGACGATCGCGCTCAGAGGGATGGTTAAGAAGAAAAAGAACTGCTTTGACAATGCTATCCAGGGTATCGGTCCTCACAATATATCCATTGTAGTTATGTATTACCACTTCACTTGGGCCTCCGATATTCGAAACGATAGCGGGTATGCCTGATGCCAAGGCCTCCATCACCACGCAGCCGAAGCTGTCCGTCTCGCTGGGGAAAATCAGGAGGTATGAGGAGGCATATGCAGCAGAGAGCTCTCTCCCCTTAAGACATCCTGTAAAGATTACTCCGTCCCACAATACCTTCTTTAACTCCTCCTCATATGGTCCATCGCCGACTATAGCCAACCTGCAGGATCTATACTGTGCTCTTATCCTCTCATAAGCTTCGGCAAGAAGGTGGAGGTTCTTCTCCTTTGATACCCTGCCGACATATAGCAATATCTTTTCCCTGTCAACGCCATATTTCTTCCAGTGAGAATCGTCCTTATGCGAAGGGTTGAAAGCTTCGGTATCAACACCTGTAGGGACAATCTCAATCCTCTTCATGCCCAAGCCATAACGGCTGACCAACAAACCCTTTGTATAGGCCGACGGGGTCAGGATCACGTCGCACTTTCCATAGAAAAAGGTTACCACACGCAGGAGAAAAGATTTCAGAGACCTGTCCTCCGTCAAGATATCAGCATACTCGGGCACGTGGGTATAATATGAGCCAATGAAAGGCTTCCCGAGCAACCTGGAGATTAACAAGCCCATATACCCTACCGGACCTGGAGTAACAGCGTGTATCAGGTCGTAATCTTCCTTCTTGCAGTGCCTCAAAACCTCCAGAAAAGAGGGTGCGTTCAGATCAAAAAATCTGTACATCTCCACGTGGTGCGTAAGGAAAGGTTTAAAAGCGATCACGCCTTGGGATTTATCGCTCGAAGCTGAGGAGATAATAAGCGAGATACTCCCACTGCATTTCGGCCAGGCATTAAGCAAGTTTCTTAAGATTGTGGAGATCCCGTTTGTATGTTCGAAGGTATCGGAGAAGATAGCAACCCGCAACTTCTTTTCCGGGTTTCCCACCCGCGAAACTTCGGGCCTTCCTCTCCCGTTGCTCCTTCGCTCGATGAAGTTTAGACAGCAGGAAAAGAGAAATAGGAGAAGGCGTGGAAAGATCATGGTTAGCATATCAAAGCCCGATATAGTCTTATCCCGTATATCTCGGATATAAGATTCTGTTAAACCTCTACCTTCAAGATTACAGGTGTCTTTGCGGGTTACTTTCCTGTAGTTGGATTGCTTTTTGTGAAAGTTGTCTACCCTGGCTAAGACATCCTTCTTAAAAGCATTCAGTTCTTCCTGCGTCATTGAAGAAAGCAGTTCGCCAATCTTAGCTTTTTCGCTCTTTTCCTCTCTGTTTTGATTTGGGCGATTTCCTTTTCCCACGCTATCGCCGAACGAACCTCGCTTGTTCCCTGCCGGCTGAAGGCAGTCTCAGTCTGTGAGAATTTCCACTTTCTGATAATTGAAGCAGTAATATGGTCTTCTATTCTCAACCACCTGAAAATCGGTAAAAACCAGCCAGAATGACTTCCCATCCTTCTCAATCCACTTGGGAGAAATCTGTGGCTGATAGGCACGTGCCTGCCGATCTCCCACTGGCGTCCACTCGGTCTCTTCGTGGACCTGAATCCATGGCCCCCAGGGCCTTTCAGCTATCCAGAGTCCCAGGTAACTCGGTTTGCCGAACCACATACCATCGGTGCTGCAGCCCATGCCCCAATTGGCCATCATATAGACCCCGAGAGGGGCATTGTAAACGACACTTGGGTGCCAGGAATACGGGTGCGCACTGACATTTACCCAACCGGAAGGAAACGTGTACACGACGCCCTTCCCGTGGATGTCCTTGGTCCAGTTTGCGGATCTGTCATGGTTGCGTGAAGCGAAGAATTCATAGGCAGAGCGATTTAGGATTTCTTCTCTACGGACGCGGAACATCACCAACTGATTCATAGTGCCTTCCTGATTGCCATTCGGTGCATATACGTAAACGTAACCGTCCCTGTTCCGTCCGTAGTTTTTCCCCATCTGTAGTACGGTAAGAAGGGAGAAGGCTTCTCCCGGTTCTTCGAAAAAAACCATGTTCCCGGAATTCCGCTCTTTCCAATCTTCCCAGCGAACTACTGACCCATCTTGGTTCCGCCAACTTCGGCCGTTGTCAGGAGAAAAGATGAGTTTGGCGCCGACAAAGCGAGCTCCGGGTCGGTCAAAGGGGTGGTTCGGCGTACTGAGGAAATGGTAGATGTAACCTTTGATCGCAACGATTCCGAATCCGTAGTATCTGTTGATTTTTGGAGGCTCCTCGGTCAACAGATCCGGGTAACCTGGCAGGTATTCAAAGGTGGGATTTGCCGCGTCGCCGTTGATCGCGAAGACTCTGGTGTTATAGGGCTTTGGCGTGTAATCCGGGATCTCCGGCCAGCCGGACCCGTCACACAAAGCAACATATTGGCGATCGTCATTTGCCCAGGTCATGTGCCAGTTATCTCCGGAACCAGATATTCTGCGGGTCGTTTCGTCGAGCCTTCGAATCCCAAGTATTTTCGCCATCGTAGTCTCCTGTCCACAAACTTAACGGTTGCATGAGTTAAGCCGCACCCCACGCGATTTCGGCGTTCTGTAATTTATACCTCTAGCCGTCCGTTAGGGAGTGTTGTCGGAAGCAGATGCGTTTCTCGAGTCTCGGGGCTCAAGCACCCAGAGGTCCGCTTCCGTGATCCCCACGCTCTCCAGCATTTCCCCCGCGACCTCAAAATTGATCTCATAGTGAGCATCGTGACAGTCGGAGCCAATACACAGCGAGGCCCCATGTGCTTTGAGATCTGCCAGGTACTCCAGGTATTGTCGCTTGAAACGATCCGGGTAATGACGGTTGAGGAGCATAGCACAGAGGTTTATCTCGATCTTCTTGTGGTGTTCCACAACCGCAGCAGCAAAGTCAGCATGCATAGTCCCGGGTATGATACCGAAATCGTCGAACCACGGTTCAGCAGTGTAGTTTCCAGAAACATCCTGCCAGTGCCCATGCCACCACCATGGATGGGCAACGACATCCACGTGGGGGTGGGTGGCCAAAAACATGTTCTGTCGGTGGTAATCGCGGATAACAGCCTCGCGCTTGAGGGGAACGTACATGGGCCAATGAGTGCCGCCGACAACGTATTCGACTCCGTACTTCCCCAGGGTCTCGGTGTCGATACCGATGGCCAGATGAGCGCCCGGTGGCCCTCCGGTACGGATCCCGTAGACAGGATCGGGGACGCGATCCTGTGCAATCTGATCGATCTCCCATTGGGATACGCAACTTACCTCGACACCGAAATGGAAGCGGGGTGAAGGGCCGCAGGCGTCGAATTCCATTCTCGACTTCTCGAGATCCGGCCAGTTATATGGCGTGTGAATGTGGTCGGTCAAGCCGAAATCGACAATTCCCATGACCTCTGCCTCACGGAGAAGGTCCTTCACTGTCAACGCCGCCTCGTCACAGGAATTCCGTGAATGAATATGCCAGTCGGAGCTGATTTTCATAATGCCCCTAACTGTTATCGAAGTTAAGCTGACCCCGCTTGGATGACATTGTTATAAGTCATTATATTCTTTGATATAAAGCTTCGGGTAAGATTTTGAGCAACCATGCGATTACTCTCCAGCGCCTTGTAATATATGCATGCGCCTTCTTTTCTTCTATGGCTTCAAAAATCTGATAAGCGGCCTTCTGGGGTGTCGCCACCCAGAAGAGTCCGTCTCCCTTTGCCATAGCAGTGTCTACAAGTCCAGGTTGTATTTCTGTTATTCGAATGGGGATATTGGTTTTTACAACCTTTTTGCGAAGTCCCTCCAGATAATTGGAAATGAATGCCTTCGATGCATTATAGGCTGGCGCTTCATCACTGCCCCTAAGGGCTGCTATAGATGATATCCCAACCAGATGGCCATAACCCTGCTCTTTGAAATGATTAAAAGCTACATTTGTTATGGCTGCAAATCCGACGACGTTGACCGCTATGGTTTCCGTTTCCTGTGGCCAGTCAAGATCAGGATTTATATATCCTACGCCGGCACTGATTACAATAAGATTTACACTTCCCATCCGATTGATTAGTTCTTTCAATTTCCTTTGGGCATCTCCTGCCACTGAAACATCAATTTGCTTTATATAGGAGTTGTTAGTAAGCGTACTTTGCAGATCTCTTAGCAGATTCAATCTTCTACCCGCAATTCCCACATTGTACCCGTGTGAATCAAGGATCTTGGCAAGCTCTCTTCCTATTCCGGAACTTGCACCGATTATGATAGCTTTATTCATTGTAAACTTTTTTGGCTTATAGCGTTCATGACTCAGGTGTGCCCGACCTATTTTTCGTTACATTGATGGCAAGCAGATTCGTCAATCGGCACCACAACCCGCTTCGAGACCTGTATCGTCACGGGGCCAAGCAATCCCGAGTTCGGAAGCGGTTCATAGCCAATGAGTTTCCTCGATGGAGAGGTCTTCGCCTTGAGATCGCCCCCGAAACGTGACCGAAGATCTTCGGGGACCGGCGGCAGTTCCTTAAGACCGGACACACGGTTGATAAGTGTGTTGGTCACTTCGATCACAAGCGAGTTGCTCCCGACCTTTGCCACACCGGTAATGTCCAGCGATTGTCCCCTCATCCAGCATACTCCGACCCGCTGACCGTTCAATTCCACGTCAGCGATGTTGCCGATATCTCCCAGGGCCAGCCACAGATAAAGGTCATCCGCAAGGTAGGATGCAGGAAGGTCAAATGTAATCTCATATCGTCCCGTGCCGCTGAAGTGCTTCGTCTGTTCATCATCCGTCCATGACTTCAGGCGGGAAAGCGTGGTGACAACCCGGGGGAAATCCTTGCCTTCCAACGTGAGTTTCCAGTCACCGGATATCCTGTAGGGTGTGGGGATGCCCTCCACCACCGGGCGTGCCATAGCCCCGTTGTCCAGCATCACCATGTGCGTACCATTCTGGTAAGCAAGAGTCTCAATGCCATGATCATCGACGTGAAGCACTTTGCGGAACGTGCTGTCGGTGACGTGGTCCTTGTCCGGCAGTTCACCGTCGAAGACGATCACGGTTGATTCGTACGCGGCGAGACGAAGTGGAACCCGGGTAACACCACCTTTATCCTCGTATTCCCACAGTCTCGTGACCTGACCGTTGTCGGGATTCCATTCTGTGGGTGGCTTTCCGGAGACGCGGAAGGCCACGGGCATGTCGACAGGTTGGTCCTGAATGTTTGTCACGAAGTAGATCTCTTTGTCCGGCAGCCGCCTGTGGATGAAGGCAAGCCCTTTGTTCTCCCGGATGCCCTCCCGAACGAAGTCGATGCCGAAGTCCGGCGTCACGTGACGGCGTAGCGTATTAAGGAATGGATCCAGGGCGCTGCTGCTCCGCTCCAATACGTCCGAGCGGTCGATCACGTGATGGATGTGATACGTCATCCCCTTGCCATATTTTCGTGGGGCTGTTGGATTGCGGCGCCAGACCGGTCTGTCGAACATCTCCTCCACGACGGCACGCACGGCCCTGTCCTTCCGTTCATAATCGGCCAATCCGACGGAGGACTCAGGTATGCGCTCCAAGGCGATCGCGATACCACCGCCGCGCACGTATTCCCGGATGCGCTCGAGGCTCTCCAGTGGCATCGCCTCTATGTTGGGTAGAAGCAGTATCCTGTACTCCAGGTCATTAACCCGTATGACGCCGTCCTCTAAGCGGGCATGATTTAAGAGGACATCATCGTTGATGAGATCGAAGTCGTACCCGTTGGCCATCAGCAGCTCGCCCAGGCTGCCCCAGTTGAAACCCCGTGTCCACTTGCGGGCATTCCGAACGTCGAGGGTCCACTGGTTTGCCAGCGGCGAATACACCGCGATGTCGGCGACGAAGTGTCCCTGCCGCAACAGGTAAGAGCAGCGGGCCACATAGTCGCTGAGCAGTCGGTAATACTTCCACCACACGTTGGAATGGCTGATCAGAACCTCGGATTCGAAACGCCGCGACGGGGCAATATCCCGCTCGGGCGAACAGGTATAGCCGTGATTGTAGAACTTGTTGGCACCGGACCTCAGGAAGACATCGCTGGCGATCTTCAGTTCCTCTAAAGTAGCACGGTAAGTCTCCCAGTGCATATAGGTGTAGGCCTCCACAGTGACGACGTTGCGTCCGTAGAGGTGGGCGCCGGAGGCCACGTATTTCTTCGGCCCGATACGCGTGTCGAACCACGGCACAGCATCTTTTTCGCCGGCCGTGATCTCCATCTCCGGGAAATGTGTCATGCCAGCGCCCTGGAGGATGTCCGTGGTGAACCCGTAGGGTTGGATGCGGCCACTTACCCCGTTTTTCTCACACCAATCCAGGAATGTCCTGAAGAAGGCATCCAGACCTATGTGGTGCAGGAACTCGTTCACGTCGTACCGGATTTTTGGCGTGATCTCCCCGGCATCCCACCAGATCGCTGGCAGATACCTTGTCAGGTCATAACCTTTGAGGGCCCTGAACTTCTCCAGCAGACCACCGCTCCAGTAGATGCCGTTCTGGATCATGGCGACCTCGAAGCTGTCACAGAAGAGGGAGTCGACCGTTTTGCCGAACTCCTCCCCGAAGGTCTCACGGAACTTGCCTCCGAGATAGTCGCAGTATCGCTCCATGGCCTCCTTGTTGAAGTGGTCGAGTGCATTGCCCTGTCCCGTGTATTTGAGCCAGAAGGCCATAAGTTGCCATTCCCCCTCCGGGACGTCCCAGTTCAACCGTCGGCCCTCAACCTTCGGGGTCAGATCCATGAGTGAAGATTCCTGGAGACGCCCCTCCACGATCCTGCCGGCAACGGCTGCCACGAGACGGTCCTCCGGGGTGATATCCGTGGCAGAGACCTCCCCGGTCCGGGGAACCTTTCCCACCTTAGTAGGGAGTTCGCCCGTAAACCGTCCCTTCCCTGCAAGCCCGATGCTTGTGGGAACCATGTTCTGGCTGCGGTCCTGTTGAGGTACCCAGGCACCTCCGATCACCCAGCCCGGTCCACCGAAGTTCAGGGAGAACTCCATGCCGCGCTTCTTGGCCTCCCCGATGCCGTGGACGAGCAGGTCGAGATGTTCCTCTGACAGATATGGAACGTTTCCCTTCTCGTATACGTTCTCCATGGTGATCTGCTCAACTCCGCCTATGCCCCGCTCGTGCATCTGCTGCAATTGCCAGCTCAGATCCTCTTTGGTGATGGCATTGCCCATCCACCACCAGCGCGTGTGGGGTCGGCAGGATGCGGGCGGATCGACAAAACCTCTGATTATTTCGTCTCGAGAATGCCCCAATTTTTTCTCTCCTTTCTGAATCACTCCCGCACCCCCTTCGTCGGGGCTGCAGGATGCTGGTTCCACGGAACGCTCAAGCCCAAATCCCCGGGATTTTCATCGATGAAGTACAGGTTGAGCTTGACCCAATGGGCGCCACCGGGGACGTCGTAAAGATATATTCTGGCTGTGTAGTTGTTCTCCTTAGAGGGTTGCTCGAGCACAAAGGGGTGCATCGGCTCCGATTCAATGTCCTCTACAATGACGGAACCGGCTTTTCGCGGGAGGGGCCTTACGAAGTTGTGGCTCTGGATATAGATGTGATCCCATCGAAGGTGCTCGATCTCCAGATCTTTGCCCCGCACCGACAGTATGTCCCGACCATCGACCCGGCCCTCCCAGTAGAGGATCTTCACCGCTTTACCCTGATGGGTATCGAGGATTTCCCTGTACCTGCGTTGCTGCTCTGCCACGGCTTCTTCGATCTCTGCAGAGGTTGGTGCCCGCGCCAGCATCTCTTCTGCGCGTTCCAGGTTCTCCAGGGCATGATCCACATTTTTCAGCAGTTGGTCGACACCAAAGAGGTTATAGCTATAACCGGGGGTCTCTACGAATTCCTTGCTTGTCCTCCTAAGTTTCTCAAAGGATTCGCGGAGGGCCTTCTCGGCCTCTTCGGTGCGCTCCTCCCGGAACCGGAAATATGCGAGGAAAGTCCTCACGTAGAGGTTGTTCGTCTGTATCAGCAGGCGCGTCATCTTCAGGGAGTTCCCGACGTTTTCAGCGAACCCTTCATCCTGTACGAGGGGTTTCATGGTCCCATATTTCTTCTCCATCATCCTCGCGACATCGAGTCCATGGTCCAGGTACATTAACGTCTCGGGTATCCATGGCTTGCACCGTAGATAGATGCCGTGCAGGAACTCGAGGTGCTCCTTGCCGCCATCGATGCTTGGATAGCCCTCGGCAATGAATCTGCCGACCCGGATGTGCGGGAGGGAGCTGAATGCACCATAGGTCACGGGTTCGATGTACAGTCCATACTTGTACGCGACCGGGGAGAGCATACAGATCTCGGCCATTGCCCTGGCAAGGGGTTCTCCGAAGTAGATGGCGCAATAATCCTCCACAATGTCCCCTGGGTTCTCCTTGTGATCCCACGTCAGCCGCGCCACCGTGTATGCTGTGAGGCTTCGGGTGTCCCAGCCTTCCGCTGAGGGCATGTCAAGGCTTGCACCCTTCAGATTGCTTTTCCTCACGCTCAGCATGGAATCAAACCCTGCCTGGAAATAGTTTCCCGGATACGTCGGAAAGAGGTTCGCGCCCCCATGGTAATCCATGGTCTCACAGACCACCATCATGTTGTGTGGAGTCAGATTGAGGGTGGGATTGTAGGCCTGGAACCACCAACGGTCGTTCTGTGTGAAGCTGGGTATGAGATACAGGTTCTCGGTCGGCACATCGGAGGTGAAGGTGTGCAAATAGACGCCAGGCTGCGATTGCTGTTCGTAGGCGTACGTGCTCCAGGTTCGGTGAAGGAGCATTTTACCGAACTCACCTGCGACCACATCCCAGACTGCTTTCACAAATGTGCGGCAACGCTTCTCGAGGGACCAATCGCATTCTATCCCATCATGAATCACGTCGAAGGTCCTGTAGTCGCCCCAGTACATCTGTTCATCGGCAGTAAAGGTCGCAACACCGTCAAGTTCGGGTACGGCCTGGAGTAGCCTCCTGAACTTGGCCTGCACCGCATCCCAGAAGCGAGGGTCGGAGGGGGACAATGTGGCTCCGAATTCCTCTAAGAGCGACGGGTGGTAGGTGAACTCGGTGCCAAAGGTAAGGAATTTCATGTGAAGGGAGTGTGCATACTCGGCCAGCTCTCTTGTCTCTTCCCGGTGCTTGCGGTTCTCAGAGTTCTCCGGTTCGGAATTCCACGGCACCAAGTTCAGTGGATTATCGCCGAAGACGAGGTTCAGCCGGTAGCGGAGGGCCCTTCTGATATCCTCCTTACTTTTCACTGCAACGCGTGTGTAGCGTATCTCCAGGTCGGGCTGCTCAATAACATTGAGGGTCGGGACATGTTTCAAAACACGCAACCTGTCCCAGATCCGGTAGAGCCCGTAGACATCGCCTATCAGCGATCCGCCTGCAACGACAACGATCTTTCTGTCACTGTGGACGGTGGTGATGATCTCATACCCTTGAGGGTTTTCGACTCCGGCGAGTCGGATGATTCCCCGATGCACCAGATCTGCGGCCACACGGTTCCTCGTGGCATCTCCGACAACAATGGCATTCGCGGAAAGCTCTTTGCTATCGGCCTCCGCTGTGAGCACCAGTCCACTTTCCCGACCCGCTTCTGTCAGATCCTCGAGGCAGACCCTGATCGCCTCATCCTCAAGTGCCGACTCCGAAATAACGACCGTCCATTCAGCCTGACCACCGCTTCGCTTTCTCCGTCTTCCATCCAAGATTTGCCCTCCTGTTAGCTGCCATTCGGGTTCCCCGGGGAGAACTCCCGAGACCTTCGCCGTGGCGTAAGAGTGTGAAAACGCCCTGTCAATCAATGGCAAGGTTCAAATTAATCGTAACTTCCGTTGCCATTTTCAGATTTCTTTGTCGGGATATTAACATACCCTCTTCTGTGGGTCAACAAAAACTTCTCTTTTCCCTTCGATTTCCCCATCGTTTCGCCGTCTGTGTATCACACGGGCGCCGGCCGTGGCGAGCGTGATCCTGTCACGCTCATCAATGCACGCCACAACCGCATACTCCTGTTCACATCCGTGATCTGTTTGCCCTCTTTCAGCGGGTCGGTTGCATGCGCGGGTTTAGCCGGCGCATCCGTTCGACGCAGTGGTTCGTCGAAAGATCTGTTATGGTTCGTCCATACTGGCTCAGGATATCTCGACGCGATAGCGGTAATAATCGGCGCGCTTCCAATCCTTGGCGCTGTGCTCGGCATACCGGGTGAGAAAGACAACCAGATCCCCATTTTCCCGGTCTTGATAGAATCGGAAGTTGGACATCTGGACCTCCTCAGGCTCATGGGGTGCGCGTTGGTCTATGACTGTGATAGTATCTCGTTTCAAGGCAAAGGGGATCTCCTGGACTTCTGCGATGACTAAGGGAGTGCGGGGATAGTTACCCCTGGGCCTTTGACCGTGAATGCAAAGGTTCCCCATCCAGTAGAGCTTTCCCGTCTTGATCGAGCGGAATAAAGCCGATCCGGTGGCACTGGATTCGATAGGATCGCCTTTGTCACAAGGCAAAGGTAAAGCTTCTGACCAGGTTAGGCCATCATCCTCGGAAAAGCTGAGCCATTTATAACCTGGCCGGTCGGGAAACATGCTGTTGTCCCCGCGGCAGATCATAGCGAGCCGGCCATCTTCCAGTTCGGCGATAGTATTCTCGTTTAAGCCACGTGAAGTCTTTTCCAGATCGACAGGTACTGGTTGGCCGAGCTGCCATTTGATATTGCCGTCAGTCTGGTAGTCGCCGATGATCATCAACGGCTCGTCTGCGGTAGCCCAGCAGCCAAGGTAATGGATGGTATTTCCATTGCCGTCAATCAGGGGACGCATCGCGGGAAAAAGCAGGCGCCCTTTCGAGGTTTTGATCGGGAAGGGAAAACTTACTGCCAGAGAACGCCCCGGACTCAGGTCGAGAAACTGCAGGCCCGCCCATCTCTTCGCTTCAGGATCGTAGCTGTCGAAAGCGACCTCGCATATACCATCGATATTCAGTGTGTCATTCGGATAGAAATTCCGGTAGACCAGGACGACGAGTTTTCCTGTGTCGAGATCAAAGAACGCAGCCGGCTCGGCGTAACGGACCTTGCCGCCCTCGATATCGTAGCCTTTGAGCCTGAGTTCCGGATCTGTCCAGGTGCGCCCGTTGTCGTAACTGATACTGTCCGAAAAATCGTCATAAGCATCTGAATAATCCTCGTAACCTGTACGCAGCATGATGACAGGAGCATCGTTACTTATGTAGCTTACGAAACCATTTACGACGGGCCGCCCATTGTCGTGCTTCCTGAACACTTCTCTTGAAAGCAGCTTCATTTTCGCTCCTTCGCCTGCTAACATGTGGCATCAGCCACAGCCTTGAAGCGTTGGCTGGATGCCCCGGTTCGGCTCCAGCCCTTGCCAGCTCAGTCCACGTCTTTACTGTAGCGTTGATCGCCCACCTCGTCCTGCAGGCGATGAAGGACATCCTTCAATTCCCTGACCGTAGTTGCGTAATTCGAGTCGTCATAGACGCTGTTCAATTCGTATGGGTCTTTCTCGAGATCGAACAGCTCCCATTCGGGGTCATAGGTCTCATCAACGGCTCCCACCTGTCCCAATGCATCCGAATAGTAATAGATCAACTTGTACCGTTTCGTCCTGATTCCGTAATGTGCGTACACATTATGATGGGCCTTATGCATCCAGTAGCGGTAGTACATCGCCTGGCGCCAGTCGGCAGGGGTCTCGCCCCGCAGGAGCGGGCGGAAGCTGCGTCCCTGGAAGTCGCTCGGAATCGGCACACCAGCCAGATCTAAGAAAAGTGGAGCGAAATCCAGATTCAGTACAATATCGTTGTTTGCGGTCCCGGATTTGACTTCCTTCGGATATCGGAGGACAAACGGCATCCGCAGCGACTCCTCGTACATGAAGCGCTTGTCATACCAGCCGTGATCTCCTAGAAAGAACCCCTGGTCGGAGGTGTATATCACCACCGTATTGTCGCTCAAGTCCTCTTCGTCGAGGAAGTCGAGCACCCTCCCGACATTGTCGTCAATGCTTGCCACCACACGAAGGTAGTCCTTGATATAGCGCTGATATGCCCACTTACGCATCTCTTGCTCGGGCAGGTCCTCTGACCTCTGACACTTCAGATCAAGTGTGTTCATGTGAACGCCTACCCGCATTTCGGCGGCAGCCGCTGCCGAAGCGCGATTGGCGTAGTTATCATAGAGTGTTTCCGGTTCGGGGACGTCCTCGTTCAGGTACAGATGCGCGTGTTTCTCATCCGGCTCCCAGTGGCGGTGTGGGGCCTTGTGGTGGTAGAGCAGACAGAACAGGCGATCCCGGTTGCGCCCCTTGAGCCAGTCGAGGCACATGTCGGTGATGATGTCCGTAACGTACCCCTTGACCGTCCGGCGCGTGCCGCCGTCAGGCCCTTTGAAGATGAACTCGGGGTTATGATACAGCCCCTGTCCCGGAAGCACAGCCCAGTCATCGAAGCCCGTGGGGCAGTGCTCCGGTCCGGTACCCAGGTGCCATTTGCCGAATACAGCGGTGCTGTATCCATTTTCCTGGAGAAGCTTCGGGAATGTCAGCAGACGGTTGTCCATCGGTGTGGAGAGTGTGGTCACACCGTTCACGTGATTGTAGGTGCCAGCCAGGATCGTGGCTCGACTTGGTGTGCAGATTGAGTTGGTGCAGAAGCAGTTGTCGAACCGCACTCCACCCTCGGCAATGCGGTCCAGATTCGGTGTTCTGTTAATGCGGCTCCCATAGCAACTCATGGCGTGGGAGGCATGGTCATCGGACATGATGAACAGAATATTCGGATGAGTACCCTTCATCGGTTTGATTCCTTTTCCGTAAGACCGAACAGCAGAGACAGGTGACGTGGGTGCCGCGCCGCATGCGGTAGCCAAATCACAACTGCAGTGCTTCTTCTCCAGGTCCGGGCTGCCTGACCGGTCGTTCATCAACGCATACAAAGATAGCATGACATGATAGCAACCGGTAGGACTCTCCGGCCCTATCACTGTCCAGTCTTCGCACCGGTCTGGAGACTCCTCAATAGCATGTCACGCTTGCGGCGCATCAGCTCTGGCGTGACCATATAGTCGTGTGCTTCGCTATGGAATCCCTGCCGCGGGTCATTCTCGTAGACATGAATCGCGTCATCCAGGACGCTGATCTCATCCCGTACAATCTCCCGGAACTGCGGCAACAAATCGTCGTGCCAGTTGCGCTTCAGCAGGTAGAGCTGGTAGTAGTTCCGGATGCTGCGGAGGCTGGCATAAACGGCACGTGCCGCACTTAGCTCCTTGTCTGTGGCGCCAGCGGCTGTGGTCAAGCCGCGCTCATAAGCTTCCAACCCCTCTTTCCAGATTCCAACCATGGTGTTAAATCGGTGCGCAATGTCCTCGGGTGTGAACGGGCCGAAGCTGGAGGACGGGTCGTCATTGTCATCCCTGGGATCCATTAGCCAACTGCGCCCCGTGCGCTTCTTGTGGATTGGGTATGGTCGCATGGGGAGAGCGAGGGAGTAATTGATCGGGGATGTGTAGAGGAACGGAATGGAGAATGGATAGTAATCAAAAGCCTCGGAGAACTTGGTCCATGCTTCGAGGACGGCATGTGGATCGCAGCCGGGAAGCTCACGCTGCGCCAGGGCAGTCAAGGCTTCCTTTCGGCCTTCCGGGCAATCCGGGGACAGGAAGAAGTTGAAGGCTCCTGTGTTCAGCGTCAGTTCATTCCCGAAATTCCAGCAGCCCATGAAACCGTCCAACCCCAGATCCCGAAATCCCTTCGCCTTGCCATATATGTTCCCGATCAGGGGAATATTGGACACCGAGGCCAGCTCGTGTGTGGTCGAAAGCTGCAGCTTTGCGTACACACGCCGACCGCGGTCGAGGGCGGCACTCCTCGCCTTTATGAACCTTTCGGACGGACCGATAAATGAGAGCGAGTACTCGTTGATCTCGATCGGCCGTCCGGTCGGGTCGGTCTTGACGTCGCCCCGCTCGAAGTCGGCGAGAATATCGATCCCGGGATCGAGCCGGGAGATGATGCTGGGTTGCGGATCCGGTTCGTACATGTACCACGACCAGTTCCACGCGATCAAGGGCACACTGGCATCAACGGCATTTATGCCCTGCCGCATGCTGTTCAGAATGTCGACCACGATGTCGGTCGCCGGTCGTTCCCGGCAGCGCGGGCATTGAAGCGGCGGACGGTTCGGATCTGCCGGAACGTCCGTCGCATAGTGGCTGTAACAGTGCGACATGAACTCGGATGCCGTGATCGTAATGACGGCAGCTATCTCGGGGACGCGGCGCAGCAGCTCTTCGGACGACTCGACAAGGAACTCACGGACCGGTTCAGAACTCACACACATGGCCCGCATATAGAGCGGATTGCCCGGTGACCCGAAATCGTAGTCCGAGGTTGTGCCGGCCATACTGGGATGTTCGTCCCAGAAAGGATCGTCCACGGACAATCCGAACGGCTCCTGACAGTAGATCACCAAATGAATCCCGCATTTTGCACCTCTCTCAACAACACGGCTCAGACTTGCCAGGAGCTTCTCCGAGTTTTCTCCAAACGAGGGATACCTGGGATTTCTTAGCAGTTCACGATAGATCGCTCGCACCCAGATTGCGTTGAACCCGCCGTCAGCCAGCGCCTTCAGCACATCCTCGGTGTAGACCTGATCCGCCAGTTCAGCATCACGCATGAAATCTGCCTTCGGGCTTCTGAAAATCCTCAGCATGAACCGATTCCTTTACTCTCCACCTATTCCTTCCATTGGAAACACTTAAAAGGTAAGTTACCTGTGATCCGCTGCAGACAAATCAGCCCTGTTGTTCCAATACTCTCTTTTTCTCAATATCTTCAAGGTATTTCAAATAGGCACTGTAGATGTCGGAGTATTTTGTGACAATTGTTTTGGCCGCACCTCTTATGAACATAGTATCAAGGCTATATCTATTTGCCTTTTTGAAATTCCATACAAGGGCATCCAAAAATACGTTGAAAATTAGAAAAAGTGTGTCCAGGAGGGTTCTTCTCAAAGAATAGAATCTCCTATAGGCTTTGTACGTTTCATTTATAAGCCTCACCGCACTCATGTTCTTGGGCTGAAACACAGCAAACATGCCGTTGTAATAATCCCAATTTCTGTGGAAAAGCCTGTTTTCCTTTACGATCTCGTCGTAACATTGCGTGCCGGGAAATGGCGTCAGTATCATAAATTGAATTGTATCGATTTCATTTTCTATGGCAAATTCAGCGGTACTGGAAATGCTTTCAACTGTGTCATGATCCTCTCCGAATATAAACATCCCATGAATGTTCACTCCAAATTCATGAAAAGTTCTGATAGCTTTTTCTATATCCGACTTCGTTTGGGCCTTATGCAAGGCTTTCAGGGTCTCATCATCAATAGATTCAAAGCCGACATAAACCCACTTAAGTCCTGCCCTCACCATTTTATCAACCAGTTCCTGATCTCGTGCCAGATCCGAACGTACTTGCGCTGCCCAACTAATCTCGATTTTCTTCTCAATCAGCAAGTCACACAGCTCATTGACACGTTTCCTATTAGCGGAAAAGTTGTCATCGTAAAAGAAGAAACCCTTGTTCTTAAAATAGGTAAGTGCATTTTCGATTTCTGCAACAATCCGTTGAGGTGACTGCACTCGGAACTTTCGTCCGAATATTTTTGTGACAGTACAGAAATTGCAGTCGAAAGGGCATCCTCTGGAAGTCATGATAGGAATTGTTCTCAAACTTTCAGCGCCATCCAGAAGCCCATAATTGACGATGGGCAATTTCTCTAAGTCTTCCGTTTTTGATCCGTGAATGATCTTTTCTTGAAATTTCCCCTCAACGATATCCACAATAATCTCTTCGGCCTCTCCCATTACCACATAATCCGCAACATCGGTAAATTCCTCAGGCACAAGAGATGCATGGATCCCACCGACGATCACTGTGGAGTTTGGATATATCTTTTTCAGTTGACTTGCCAATAACCTTGCCCGATTTGCGCTTATCGTCAGGGCAGTTATACAGAAAACGTCCGCTTGTACCTCAAAGGGGTCTATGTCTCTTGAGAGTATATTTTCATTCAATATTCGTACCTGATATCCATGGTTGTGCAGAATAGTACCTAGATAGAGTGACCCCATCAGCGGAAGCCGCATATAGTTATCAAATACATTGGTTCTGTTCCCTGTAGGTTCAATGAATATTATTGACTTGTTTTTCATTTGATCCTTCCCGATAAAAGAATACTCAATCCCACCAAAATGAATATAGTCCACCAGAATTGGCTACCAAAAGAGAGAATGAGGAAAAAGAATATCGACAAAGAGAAAACTAAAAGGCCAAGAAAAAGCAGAAAGCGTCTCTTTTGGTTAAAGAAGAATAAAGTGATGAATACGATACCAAGAGAAACAATGAATAGCGGCCATATCTGTGCCATATTTTGCCATGAAGTGAAATTGCAGTAAAATGCCAAGCCACTAAAACATATGATGTATTCTCCCACTGCTAAATACAGGGCGCCACCAGCTTTTCGTTTTAGAAAAATCCCAACCAAACCAATCCCGAGAATCGCAATTACAACCGGCCATAATCTGTAAACAATCGAGAGCTTCAAAAGCGAATCAACTGCAAAAAGCAAACCTATTGTTATCAGGAAAATCGCGAGCCGTCTATAAGTAGTATTCTCGAAGCTATTCATAGTTGACACTCCAGTATATTCTCATTGAGTTTGATTTAGCCTTTGTTGATGTAACCTCCCAGGTCTCTGTATTAAGCTATAAACATTGCCAACGAAATTATAATTATTGGTCAGAAGATTCACAACTCTTTTTATCGTTATTTCGGGGCAATTTCAGGGTGATTTCTCGGCTTGTTCGTGCAATAGCGAATCAATGATTTTAATATATTTATTCTCGTTGGAAAATGCGGTGAAAACAAATATGATCATAACCAAAAGTATAAAGAAACAAGCTAAGGACATTACGGGAAGCATACCTGTCATGAGCATCATAGTTGATCTTTCAATAGTTCCGGCCTCCAGCCTGGAAGCAACTTCGAATGGATTGACCAACAATGGGTTCCGCAGAAACAACCAAACCAAGAATGCGAGGATTCCGAGCAGGAGCAGCATCCCGACTAATGGCCAGGACTTTGCAGATCTTCTTCTCCTTGCCAAAAAGCTCTTATGTTGATCATTCAGGTCCATCATATTTCCTCATTTGGCTTAACGTTGAAGCTCTCTTGCGCTGCGTTCGGCATAATAATGTATTAGCCTGTGACACTACCTGAATTTGGTGAGCGTAACAGATTGACTTTGCCATGGCAGCGGAACGGCGATGCCGGGTTCTTCAAAGTAGTGCTCCAGCAGCTCCCGTGGCGTTCCGTCAAATTCCGCCATCTGAAGGTCGTTCACCCCCTGTTGATTGCCGCCAATGAAGTAGACGATTGTTCTTCCCTGCCAGGCACAGAGTTCCGCATCGGATGCATTGACCTCATGTACATCGGGAGAATGGTCCGGATCAGTTATGTGCTCGGGGTTGAACGTCAAGAAGGGACGGTCCTCCGGGGCATCTTCCCAGTGAATAAGATCAGCAGATCGCGTAATTCGCGTTTCCCACTTCCCCCCAAGGTCGTGCAGGTAGAGGGTGTAATACAGACCACCTTCATAGTACAATGCAGGACCGCCGACATATTTGTCATTGCCGTAGATCCCTCCGGGTATGCGCCTCCAGTTAAGGAGGTCGTCGGATGTGCAGTACTTGAACGTGAAAGGCGGCCATCTTGAGTCATCCGTCTCATACAATAGCACAAATCTCTCCTTACCCCGACAGACACTCGTGTTGAAAAGACGTTCCCCGTTCTCGGACTCGATCACAACGCGGGGCTCTGTCCAGTTTATCAGGTCTTCCGATGAGGTCATTACAATCCTTCTAATATGCCACCACGGTTCATCTGTTCCATAGTCTCCTGCAAAAACGTGAAGACGACCATCCCACACAAATCCTGAGCCGAAATAATGATTACGCAGAACAACGCTGACGATTCGATCTTCCTCAACATCGCGAATGCGGATCTCGTCCTCATGAAATCGGTACTGTGGCTTCTCGTCGGGGAATTCCTTCGATTTCGGGAAGTTTTCGACACGATAAAGGCGATCGTGCAACACGAACGGTGTCGTTTCGGCGGCAACGGAATTGCCAATTACCGCCTTCTTGATCAGACGGCACTGCCACTTCGCCGGGGCCGGATTATCGCCTCCGGGTTTCATTTTCATGCCTCCGTTCGCTGCTTCCATCGACAGTCCTTTTCCAATGCTGTGAACGTGTTACCGAATTTGTTACCGTTATTCCGATCTACACCGGCTTTCTCTGGCACGGGCCTTTCTAAGGAATTCAGAGATCAAAAATGCTAACTCCAATGCCTGATTAGCATTCAAACGAGGATCACAATGAGTAAAGTACTTATCGGCTAATCCTTTCTCCGTAATAGCTTGAATGCCCCCGATACACTCTGTGACGTTTTGTCCTGTCATCTCACAATGAATGCCCCCGGGATAAGTCCCCTCCGCATAATGAATCTCGAAAAAATTCCGGACCTCTTCCAATATCCGATCAAATGAACGGGTTTTGACGCCACGAGACGTTCTAACCGTGTTTCCATGCATCGGGTCACTACTCCACAACACCTTACAGCCCTTACGTTTAACTGCCTGAATCAATGGTGGCAATTTCTCAGCAATGTTATCAGCTCCCATACGGACAATAATGGCCAGACGACCTGGTTCATTATGAGGATTTAATGCTTCAATCAGACGTAATAGTCCATCCGAACGAATGGAAGGCCCTACTTTGATACCAATCGGATTTCTGATCCCCCTTACAAATTCTATATGAGCATTGTCCAATTGAAGAGTTCTATCCCCGATCCACAGCATATGGGCCGAACAGTCATACCAATCTCCGGTTATCTTGTCCTGGCGTGTTAGAGCTTCTTCATAGTTCAATAACAATGCTTCATGAGAAGTGTACAAGGTTGTTTCCCGTATACTTGGTGTATCTCTTGAAGTCACGCCACAGGCTTCCATAAAGGCAATCGCTTCACCTATACGGTCAGCGAGATTTTGGTATTTCTCTCCTAAAGGACTTCCTTTGACGAATTCGAGATTCCATTGATGCACCTGGTGTAAGTCAGCCAGTCCTCCTTTGGTAAAAGCCCTCACCAAATTAAGGGTTGCTGCAGACTGATTATAGGCTTGAATCAAGCGATTGGGATCAGGAGTGCGAGCGGATTTGGTAAATGCAATATCGTTCACCATATCTCCCCGATAGCTCGGAAATTCAACGCCATCTATAGTTTCCGTTCTCGAGGAACGAGGCTTGGCAAACTGACCAGCTAAACGTCCTACCTTTACTATTTGACAGCTTCCCGCAAAAGTGAGAACTACCGCCATCTGCAAAACCACTTTGCAGGTATCCTGGATTTTCGCAGCATTAAATTCAGTAAAGCTTTCCGCACAATCTCCCCCCTGCAGCAGGAAAGCCTGCCCCTCTGTGACCCTTGCCAATTGTCTGCTCAGTTCTTGAACTTCATCGACAAATACCAAAGGAGGGATTTCCCGAAGCTGGGATTCCACAATTTCCAGCCTGGATCGATCGGGATATTCCGGTTGCTGCAAAATCGGTTTGCTCCGCCAACTTGAAGGGCTCCACTTATCCATGTTCATTTGCCTTTTAGAAAATAAAGCTGTCCATTTAACTATTCCCGAATACGAGAAGCCATAAGGATCATTTTCATATGGAGCTTCCTATGTCGGTTAGAAGTCCAACAGCCCGGATAGCCTGCTGAGAAAGCGTCAGATTTTTCAGCAGAAGTTCATCGGATAATTATTCAGAGAATGTCACGTGCCAAAAGACACAGCTTAGTTCACCCGTACATCCGGACCAGATCAGCGTTCTCTTTGATTTGATCGGAGTAGCGCGGATACATTCCCACGATCACAGCGTCTATGGGTTTGATGTGTCCGAAGACAAATTCAAACGCCTCTTGCACCTGTTCGGGAGTTTCGCATGTTCTCCCTGCTGCGAGGATCTTGAAGGCGAGACATGTCTTCGTAGCTTTGCTTATCGTCTCGCACATCTTCGGAACGTCCGAGGGCAGATATATCTCACCGATAGGCACCTCACTCATAATCTCCAATAGTTCCTCACGGCTCCGGCTTTCTCTGTATACGCAGGCCATGTAGAAATCGATGTCCCATCCCTTTTCCTCAGAATATTCAATCACTTCCGGGTTGTGTGTCGAGAGGCCAACCAGGAGACCCGCATCGCGTATCTGTGCCAGGGTGTCAAGCACAGAGTTGATCTTTCCTTCGCGCCAGAGCGTATCGGTTACTTCACCGTGAAAGGCGACTCCCATGGGGTCAAGCTCCAAGACCTTGGCGAACTGATCCTCATTCGCAACCTGGTCCGGTGAACAGAGGCAGATAAATCCCATCTCCCCGCCTTCTTCACGAAATCTCGTGAGGACATCCCGGACTCTCTGACTATAAGCTGTTTGCCAGGTGTTTATGCCCTGTGACCTGCAGCGGTGCATGAACTCCACGGTCTGATCCAGTGTGAAGTACTCGCCCATGTGCATGTTCATCAGACGGGTCTGATGAGAGCCGCCATGTGGCGGATTCCCTCCGACTATCAGTCGTGAGATGGAATATGAACCGAACGGGACTTCCGGCAGCTTCAATGGCTCCATAGACATTCTCTTGCTTCCTCCTTCATTCTTGGGTTTCTTCTGAGAGATTAAAGTGCACCTGACGTGCCCGTCTTAGCAGCCACATTTCACCGAGGGCTGCTCAAGCCGGTTGTTCGGCAAATCCGTTCACCGTTCCGTCGATTACGTGACAGAGGCTTCCCGTTTCGCCGTAAGATAATCCAGAACTCGTTGCCGATGCTCCTCGTTGATCATGTAGACCATTTGCCGCTCTTCCCGGTACTTCGAGGCCTGCACTTCGCCGGCAACGGCGGCTGTGACGTCGACCTCCAGGGGATTCCGTATGATGCCGACATACTCGAACCCGCATCGCCTGTAGGTGTTCCATCCGGCATTATTGGTCATGGCAGTGGTCAGCTCGATGGCGTCGGCAGACAGGTCGCGGGCGACCATCTGCAGGATACGGACGGACAGGCTACCCAGCCCTTTTCCCTGCCAATCGTCGGCAATCGCCACACCGAGTTCCGGAACCTGAACTCGGTGCTGCTGGGAGTGGGGATTGCCACCTGCCTTCCAGAGAAAGAAGTGTCCGATGACCCCGTAGCCAGCGACTTCCATGAGATACGAGGCGTCGATTCGCTCTACTGCCTGATCGATCGCTTTCTGAAAGGCACCGGACAGCGCGTCGTGGTCATCCCACGGATAGGGACAGAACAAGTAACGGGAAACGGCTCCGAGTTTCGTGCCGAAATCCTCCAGGACCGCCAGGTCTCCGCTCTTGAGGTTGCGGATACACAATCCAGGGAATTGCGGCAGTTCACACCGGATACTGAGATTCCAGCAGTCTCGGGCTTCGATCCGCGCCGCGGTGTGTTCAGCTCGTTCGTTTCTGCCGATGAATTCGGACATAACCTCGTGCAGTGCAACGCTGAGGTTCATGGTTCTCCGGCCTCCAGACCCGGATGTAAGTTGGACTCTGTCAGCTCTCCGGAGGACATACGCTGTTTCGCGCCGCGACGGAATCCGCACTCGCGCCAAGCGGAAAAGCTCAGTGATGTAGGAAACATACAGCAGATCCCTGCCCGGTTTAGCTTGTGGCTCGACCCTTCGACTTCAGCCGGGTTTGCGCTCCAGCATATGCGTCCCTGAACCAACACGGTCAACGATCACGAATCTGCCGGCTATTGTGCCATCCAGTAGTCTGCCATCTACCACGACATCTGAACTGCCGTGACCAAGAACAGGCAGGGCCACTTTTGCCGTCACATTAGCAGGCAGAGCCACCTGCAGAACGAAAGCGTCCTTCGGACGATGTTCGAATCGAACCATCACGGTCCCTCGAACCGTGGGCAGCCGTACCGTTGCGCGTTCCAGATTGCCGGGCCGCGGCTGTATCAGAATCCTTCCAAAGCCCGGCTCTAAGGGCTGTATCCCCATGAGAAACCTGGGGATGATATTGGCTGGTGCGGCACCCCAGGCATGGTTCCAATCCAGATTGTTCTTGTATTTCCAATCCCACGCCTCCAGCGTCATCGTCGAACCCACCTGTATCATGTTCCACCAGCTACGATCGTGGCGGGCCGTGATGAGGTCAAGGGCATACGCATCTTCATCGGCCTGATAGAGGGCCTCCAGCAGAAACTGTGCGCCGTAAACGCTGCAGGCCATTCCTCGGGACTTGACAAAGGACACTACGCTCTGCCGATATTCTGCGGGAACGAGCCCGAACGCCAGGGGAAACATGTTGGAATGCAGCGAGGCATGGTTCGAACCTTCCCCGTCTACATAGATGCCCCGGTTCCGGTCGATAAGTTTGGCATTGAACGAATGGTAGACCCGATCCGCACGCTGTCGAAAGTGCTCTGCATCCACAGTCTTTCGGAGCACAGAGGCAATCCTGCTCATCAGGGTAAGGGCACGGTAATGGAATGCATTGACGACCGTGTTGACTGCCATCATCTCGTATCCGTCGCGTTCCCCGTACCTGCCCTCGGTAAAGTCGGCAGGAGGCCAGTCGACGATATCCCTGATCTCGCTGCCAATATGAATGGATTGCAGGACCTCATCCGTCACCAGTCCCGTCTGCGTGCTGATCAAACCGTCCTCACGGGCCAGTGCCGACAGAGTCTTGGCCTTCAGATCCTCGTAACAGCGTGCAAGAGAATCTGCATTCCCGGTGTACTCGTAGTCCGCCCATGCGATCAGGACGGAATGCAGGGTCCATTCTGTAGGCCATGTGGGATGTGTCAGGAGATATTCATGACTGAAGCGAGCAAGAGTGAATTCGCGGTCAACACAGTAGTGACTCAACTGGTTAATGTAGGCGTCGGCCTCGTAAGGAATTCGCTCTCGGTCGCCATCTACGTACAGGCCGCAGAAGCTGGTGGCCTTGATTGTGTGCTTGCAGAGGTTCCAGACCTCATTAAGCACCTGGTTGGATGAGACAAAGTCCGATGCCGTGTCATCGAACGGGTAGTGCACCATGACCTGCCTGATCAGGGATGGCTCTATCGGAGAGGGGGCATTTACTATTTCGCAGTATCGGAAAGGCATGACCTCCCCTGTTGCCTCCGGCATGTGGATGGCCCTGCTGCCTGTGTTGCGCTGGTCCGGAGGAATCTCCACGGTGTATGTGTGCATGCCTCTTCTGAGCGGGAGGTTCATCTGGTGGTAGCGTATGCAGCCACGCGGGGTGCGATCGATAGTGCCCGGAGATACTGTCGCTTCTCCCAGATGGACTTCCACGATCCAGCCATCCACTGCGGAGGTGAGGACGATGCTAACGGTGCCGAAAGCGGCCCTGCCAAAATCAATGAAGTAGTGGCCTTCCGCCTTCCTGATGATGTCAACTGGCTCGATCTCTGTCTTCTCCAGGGGATAACGGGCAGTGGCGTGCTCTCCGCTTAATTCCCCCGTACGGAAGCGTTGCGGGCGGGACCAGGGGCTGACCTCATCTCTGTTGTTCCACGTGCGAACCTGCCAGTAGTAGTCCATGTGGGGTGCCGGCGTCCTCCCCCCGTACCTGACATTCAGCGATTGGGAGGAAGCGACCTTGCCGGAATCCCACATGTTGCCGGACCCGCGGGCCAGAGATTCGGGTTCTGAGGCCACGAGGATCTGGTAGGCAGACTGGCTCGCATCAGGCATGCTGTCGTTGACGACCCAGCCGAATTGGGGCTGTGCGGTGTGGATTAGGCTCTTTTCGGGTGTGCTCATCAACTGGCAGAGCAGGCCTGTCGGTGGCAGTGATGAAGGAGACATGGCCCCGTGATTTCCTGTTTATCGAGCATTTTCGGCGCTGCGGATAAACTCAGCGGCGCGCGAGTTGCGCACGCGTACATTGTCGGCGGGATTTCTTCTGCCAAAAGTAAACGCCGGAAATCCCGCCGTTAGACCGCGCGCCCGCTGTAGCGCTTCATTAGACCGTGCGAATTCTAATACCATTACCCATTGCTGTGGAGTTTGAATCTGCGTCAACCCACTGGTTGGTATGCAATCTCCACAAGAAACATCTTCGACCAGACATTATACTGTGAGGTCAATCCCCCAGTCGTCCGGCCCACTTGATGCAGCCGGCGATATGCTGCTGAAACCATTTCTTATGCCAGAGCTCATCCGGGTGCCCGAAAGCCGTGAACAGCACCCGGCCCTGACCGTAATCGTGACACCAACCCAGGGCGTAGTCATTATCATCGCGGTTGCCCTTTTGGAGGTCAATGGAATCGTTGTCCAGACTCATCAACACGTGGGTTTTGTTCCGGTCCCAGTTCTTGAAGGTATAGATCTCGTCAAAGACTTTGAAACTGCTTCCAAGCATACGCGTCGCTGGATGGTTGGGATCCTCTACAATGACGTTGACTTCCTGGGTCCAGGGATGGCCAGCGAAATAACCTCCCAGCATCTCGCCATACTCTGGCCAGTCGTAGCAAGTGTCAGCGGCATTGTGAATGCCTACAAAGGCCTTGCCACCTTTTACGAAATCGAGAATAGCCTGCTTCTGATCCTCATCAAAGGGCAGGCTGCCGGTGGTAGCGAAGATCAGCATATCGAGGTTTTCCAGATTTTTCGCATTGATACGCTGACACAGGTGCGTGGTGGTGACCTCCCAGCCATGCTCCTTTCCCAGTTTCTTGATGGCTACCTCCGCATCCGGTAGATAGCTATGCTCAAAACCGGCTGAGTGACGAAGCATCAAAATGTTCATGAACTGCTCCTTTCCTGGTAAGTGTAAATGTGACAGAGCCTATGAGGCCTTCTCCGAACTTCTTCGATGGTCATGCTTATCTTTTAAGCATGATCAAAAATTATTTTGGGTAGATACTATAAGAAGTTTGGTCTACCGAGTCAAGAAATCCTTTTTCAATAGCAATCGCTGTCAAATG
>CAZTBA010000007.1:5521-10823 GCA_964611725.1 uncultured bacterium | reverse complement strand
CCCTGTGACCGTTGGGCAAACCAAATGCGATCAATATGAACCAAGTCTCTTGGCAAGCTCAACGATGCCCCGGAAATCCTCTAAGCTCACACTTGACGGGACGGAATGGTCGGAGGAAAAAATGTAACCGCCATTCTCTTTCAGAACAGGAACAACACGTTCCATTTCTGCCTTGATCGCATCGGGGCGGTCCCACAGGACTGCATTGATACCGCCGTGGAGCACCAGGCGATCGCCGTACGTCCGTTTGAGGTGAACCGGGTCCATGCCGGCCTTGACTTCCAGAGGGTTAAGGGCATCGAGGCCGATTTCAACCAGTTCAGGTACAAACGGATTCACGTCCCCGCAGGAATGCAGATGTGCCTTGATGCCCTTGGAGTGGGCCCATTCGATGGCGCGTTTGTGGACGGGCTTCACCAGTTCCCGGTACACATCTATCGAGAAGAACTGTGTTCCCTTGTAGCCCATATCGTCCGGCCAACCGACGCAGTCAAATTCGTACCCGGCGTCCCAAACCATATCCAGGAGTGCGGTATTCGTTTCCAGCTCGTGCGAGAATATGTCCCGGCACCATTCGGGGTCCTCGATGAGCGCGATAAGCAGGCGCTCTGTACCGACGGTCCACGAGTGTGTCACATCAAATCCGAACCAGAGTCCCGCCGTGATCCAGTGGCCGGTCTCCCGCCAGTGACGGTAGTGCCGCTCCAGATGCTGCCAGTTGATACGGTCCTTCGTGGGTGTCATTCTCGCTTTCGCCTTCTCCCAGCTCTCACGATCAACGATCGTGAAATCGAGGAACTCCGGAGTCGATGCGGCATGCTTCCAGTTCCTCAGTGTCGCGCCCCAGGCTGTGGTTGTGACCACGTACTCATCCGTTTCCTCGATCACCTTTGCTTCAAAGTGTGGGGAGTTGTCGACGCCGATGTGAGCCACGTGATCCAGTCCGAAATAGTCAACGTAACTCACATCTGTCGGCATGCCCTCCCGCTGCCATCTCTCAATCGTGACTCCCCATGGGCCATCGATGATCGGCACTCTGTCCGCTTCACGATGCTCGTACATCCTTCTGAATCGCTCCCCGGATGTCATCTCTCCCATATCAGTTCCTCCCATGCCCGGTGGCCGGCCGATCACCCGCCAAGGACGCTTGCCGCTCCTTCACTTTACCAGGAAACGGATCGCGTTTTTTGCTCGGGTGCGTTGGCGGGTTAGGCCAGTTCTTAGATTTATGATTCGATGTTTTACTTGACTAAATTCTTAAATCTCGGATCATTATGTATGCTTTTCAAATCATTATCACCGATAGCTTGCTTTTTCAATTTTGGATTCAACTTGATCGCTTTCTCCAGTGATTTAACAGCCATTTCCTTTTTCCCTGCGGCAAGCTGAATTACGGCAAGATCATATAATACCTCCGGATTCTCCGGGGCCAATTTTGCTGTATGTTTCATATGGGGAAGGGCTTCTTCATACTTCTTTTGTGTGAAAAGGGTCCAGGCTTGATTCCATGAATAATTCACCTGTGCAAAGTCTAATAATCTCCCCAATTCCTTGAATGGTTGCGGATGATCGTCAACCCGAATATCTATCGCCCGGTCCGTATAGCCCCCGTAGCCGGCATTCTCTTTTACTACCAGTAATGCTGCTGACTGTTTTCCTCTGGCGTCGCCACCCTCCCTGTCGCCTGCCAGTAATGCAGAGTACATCCGCTCTGCCAGGGTCCCTTTGGTCTTTAAGAAGGTTTCCTCCATTGAAGTGACGACAGCTTCACCAGCCAGAATATTCCCCTGAATTGCATAGTCCGGACCGTTTCGGCCACCTGCCCAGGACAGGCATTTGACTCCTGAATAAGTAGCCGATTTCCCATCAGAAGAAACTATGCCAATCTGTCTTCGCTCGGGGTCATCATCATTCCTGATCAGGATTTCTATGGCTTCTTCCGGTGAAGCACCTTTCCCCAATAGCTCTAATCCACGCCAACCGAAAGTGGTATTGGCAAATGATTGCGTTGCCACGGCGCCCACCCCCGCTTTTGCCCACGGTACAACTGCCCCGACAGCGAAAAACTTCGAGGCAACTGCAACACCTAATTCTCCGGTTGCGGAATCACGGGCAACGATTGAGAAAGTGGATATCATATCATTCCCCGGTATTTGGGCATATAGTGAAGGGTCATTGGAAGTGCTAAAGATAATCAAAATACTAATTGAAACCAGATATTTTTTCAGAAATCGGCTATTAAAAATCATCGCTAAAATCCCCCTCTTGAATTTTCGAATTCGTAAGCAGCGTCCGCCTCCGGTGCAGAACCTCGTTCGGCTCAGAAGCTCCCCGGTTCATTGAATCCGGTCAAATCAGTTGACCGAACTCATAGGCGGCATTAAGCATGGCTTCCACGTTTTCAACAGGGACATCCTGTTGAATATTATGCACCTGGGTAAACACATAACCCCCCGACCCGGATGAAAAGACCTCGATATTTCGCCGCACATGCTCCCGGACCTCCTCTGGTGTGGCCAGTGGCAGCACCTTCTGTGTGTCACAGCCGCCGCCCCAAAAAACGATCTTCCCACCGAACTCCTTCATCAGACGCTCGGGCTCCATGTTTGCGGCGGAGATTTGCACGGGATTCAATATGTCAATACCGGCATCAATCCATCCCGGAATGAAGTGGTAAACGGAACCACAGGAATGCAGGTACGTTTTCCAGTCGGTATGGGTGTGCACCCAGTCGCACAGGCGCTTGTAGTGGGGCTTGACCATCTCTGTGAAAAGATCCGGCGACAGAAACTCTCCCTTCTGCGTCCCCGCGTCATCCGAGGCAACTCCCCACGCAAAGCAGTAGTCACCCACTGCCTGATGGTAGAGCTCGATCCGCTTGATTGTGGCATCCACATAGCGTGCCATCATTTCATGAGCCGTATCTTTTTCCGTTATCAACATACATAGCCATTCATCCAGCGATCCCTGAGTGATGTTGTCCGAAAGAAGTGCGCTGAGCCCGACTACTGAAATGCTCGCCCCCCACCCAAGAAGGGCCTTGTCTGTGTTCTCATACAGGAACCGACCGTGTTCCGCAAACATCCGCAGCTCTTCGTCGGGAACCGAATCACTGGGGTGAAACACATCTGGATCGATCCGATTGCTCGCCATGGTTGGACGAATGAAATCAAAGTAATATCCATCCTTCGGCATACGGGCGATGTCCCTGCCATCGGTGCCCTTCAGTATCCAATTTCCGTTGTCCTGCTCTTCAATTCTCGTGCTGGGCTGAAAATAGACATCAAGGCCGCAGAAGAGAGTTTTGTGTACACCCTCGGAAGCATCCTGTCGAGACCACTGCGCAGTCATCGGCTCCAGAGGCAGGACATCTACATGAAGGCGCTCAACGACCTCCAATTCGAGTTCTGCGAGAATCTGCATCGTGTCGTGAACCCGCGTAGGGGTCTCGATCCCCATGCGCTTTTTCAGCCCGTCGTAAACAACCGCATTTATGCCGGAAGCACGGATGCCTCCCAGGTCGATCGGCACCCGGTCCGGGGGTTCAAAGTTCACGGCTTTCAGTAATCTTTCACGGGAATTCATAATGGTTCCTTCCGCGTTTTAATCCATCCGGTTAATCGCGCCTGCTGCGGAGTCACTCTGACACATCCGACTCGAAGCAGTAGCAACCTGCACCGACAGTATAGACTGCCCGGCCCTGCTCTACTCCCCGGAAGGAAACACCTTTCGCTGCTTGAGCGGGATGCCCACTTTCCAGAAGGCCGGATGCATCCACTGTTGGAATATGAACGGTGGCGGAGCTGTTGGGTGGCACTGACACTTCCTGCACGAACCGGCCGTCCTGCTTTCGCCATGCGCTTCGGAAGCGGCCATATGGTGTGAGGATTTCACCTGCTGCGGATGTCAGATCCCCGACCGGCCGTGGTTTGACGATAACGTGCTTGAACCCGGGACTTTCCGGATCAGGAAGGATGCCTGCAAGGGTCTTGTAAAACCAGGCGCTGATATCGCTGAACATGTGGTGGTTCCGGGATGCCTTGCCGTCCCAGCTCTCCCACAGCGTGGTTGCTCCCTGTTGAAGCCAGAAGCCCCAACTCGGATAATCCCGCTGGGTGGCGATGCGGTAAGCGATCTCGGCATGGCCCAATTCCGTAAGCACATTCAAAAGGTACTTAGTGCCGAGGATTCCGCAGTCGAGGTGATCGTTGCAGGCAGCCACTTCCTCGAGCAGCATTGTGCCGAAGGCCTTCAGCTCGTCCGGTTCCACCAGGCCCTGATACAGGAAGCACGCTATTGCTGTCTGGGAGCGTGGGGCAAAACGGCCATTCCTTTTGTCATAGTAGCGTTTCCGGGCAGCGGCCTTGATCTTCTTTGCCAGTGCTTCGAACCGCCGCGCTTCGGTTTTCTTCCCAAGCAGCGAAGCAATCCGTGAGACAATGCAGGCGTCCACATAATAGTATGCCGTATTGGTCAGTTCGGCCGGCGCCCTGCGCTCCTCCGTATCGGATTTCGGCGGGCACCAGTCACCGAGACCGAAGTGGACAATATGATCCGTGGCCAGACCGCCGAGGAAATTGAGGTACTTTTTCATGCCATCGTAGTGGCGATCCAGTATCCCGAGGTCGCCCTTGTAGAGGTAGAGATACCAGGGAATAAGGATATACGCACTGTCCCAGGCCGGACCTGCGCCCCAGTTGTAGCCCCACCCACCGGTCGGGACAATTCCGGGAAATGCGCCGCTGGGCCGCTGACAGTCGACGAAATCGTCCATCCATTTTGTGTAGGCAGTGGCGGGGTCGAAATTTAAGAGGACCTGTTCGGCCGAGAGCTGAGCGTCACCTGTCCAACCGTTCTTTTCACGGTGGGGACAGTCGGTGGGCATGCCGTGATAGTTTCCGACTGTCGAGGCGATGGCAGCCCGTTGAATGCGGTTGAGCAGCTCATTGGAGCACTCGAACGAGCCGGTCTGCTCAAGGTCGGTGTGCACCACGCGACCTTCGAGCATGTCCGTGGTGGCTTCGCCAGGCAGTCCGGTTACCTGGACGTATTGGAACCCGTGATAGTTGAAACGCGGCTCGTAAGTCTCGACACCGGTGCCTTTCAGGATGTAAGTATCGGTCTGAAACATATCAGTCTTGGTCAGGGAGTCTATGTTGGCCTGGTCGATGTCGCGATCCGGCCCAAGCTTCTCGGCATACCGCATCTGTATTGTCGTGCCGGCAGGGCCGTTCACCCTCAAGCGCGCCCAACCGGCTATATTGCGTCCCATGTCATAGATCCACACACCCGGCCGGACTTC
>CAZTBA010000007.1:0-5511 GCA_964611725.1 uncultured bacterium | reverse complement strand
GGGATGGATTGTCTCCGTGACCCGGCAGGGTGGCATGAGCTGGGCACGGAGCACGCCGCCAGGGTGACGGGCGATGCGGACAGGGCGCCAGTCCACCGGATCAAAGTCGGCTTCGCTCCAGCCGGTCTTCTCCTCTCTGGCATCGTAAATCTCTCCGATGCGCAACCCGTCGAACAGGATCGGTCCTGTGGAGAACAGCCAGGAGGCGTCACTTAGAACAGTTGTTGTGCTGCCATCCTCGAAACATATCTCAATCTGGACCAGCGCCTTACACTCGTCACACCAGGGCGCTGCATACAGGTTCCAGACATCCTGGGTGTGATGATTGTACCAACCGGTACCGACCATGATCCCGGCAGAGTTATCGCCTTGCACGAGATATTTGGTGATATCGTGCACCGCGTACAGGACTCGATTATCGTACTTGGTGAAAGCTGGATGCAGCAGCGTATCGCTTACTTTTGCACCGTTCAGATAGAACTCATGAAAACCCAACCCGCAGACATATGCCCGTGCGGACGCAACGGGTCTCTTCAGACGGAACGACGTGCGAAAGACAGGGGAGGCAGCAATGTCGTGGTATCTCTTGGGCGTATCCGCGGCTATCCACTGAGCTTTCCAGTCGGCGGAGTTTAGCAGCCCCATTTCCCAACTGGCGGGTTCGGAGACCGACTCGCGGCCAATCTCGTCCCACACATGAACCTTCCACCAGCATTGTTGCCTGGAACGAAGCTTTGTCCCTGCATAGGGGATCAGAACGGAGGCATCGGACTCCATTCGCCCGGAATCCCACAGGTCCGCTGTCTCCTTTGAGAGTAGATTCGAGGTAGTGCTTACCATAATGCGATAAGCCGTTTGGCGGGCTCCACGCCTGTCCGACTCGATACGCCAGCTCAGCCTCGGCGTGAGAGTTTCAATCCCCAATGGGTTGTCAAGATACTCACAACGCAGGTTGGCAATTATTGTTTCCATGTGACTCCTTTCTGTTGTGATATTTTATATGTCTACTCGCGGTTCGCAAACGGCCTGCGGTTCGCTTGCCGCCGACACCTACGCACGGAACTTCGGAATAGTCAATTGGAAGATGGATAGGGGAACCAGGAGTAGGAATCAGAGGAAATGGTTTTATCTCAATGCTACTGCCTGACCCAGATTGGCCCTATAATATATTTCATTTTAACTACACGAACGGCCAAGAACACTGAAACAATTGAACATAGAACAACAGAAATTATTGAGGCCTCGATTCCAAAAGTACCTCCGGTAAGAATCGAGGGACCCTCCATTTGCGAAAGGAATAGCCCATTTGCCTCAGTACCGGAAACATTTATTCCGAAAATACCCCCCATTGCAAAATTCCAGGCAAAATGAAATCCTGTTACCAACCAGAGACGGCGTGTAATCATATAGAAAAGGACCAGCATAACTCCGAACTCAATTGAGACTGCGAAAGTGCTGAAGAAAGTTGCCCCTGTGTTTGTGACATGGGTCAATCCGATTTCGGTTGCCGAGATAAGGAGTGCTATCCAACTCCCCAAACCTTCCTCCAGAATTCTAAAAATAATCCCACGACTCGCGAGTTCCTCTGAAAACCCAATTACGATATTGAGCAATAGAAATCTAATAATTCCGTCAGATATAACCACCTCGTTTATCTGGTAAATTCCGGCTATCCAAAGGATTAATACTTGAAATGTTACTAAACCAGCGCCAATTCCCATACCGTATGCCAATTCTCGAAAGCAGCCTTTGGTGGAATACTCGGTTGGTTTTCTCTTTTCGAATAGGCGCAAATATAGGGCATATCCCAGGTACACCACAACTACCATGAAAACCACTTGAATTACCCTGCCTAATATCGAGTTATAAAGTCCCAGATTTTTCAATAGAAGTTTAAAACCCGCAACAATCCCCATTGACAAACCTAAGAATAGCAAAGCTATTATAAGCCGAATGAGAAAAAACAACTTGGTCCTATTCGTTCGAGTTTTCAAGTTTTCATTTCCAATATCATTCATCTGTGGTTCCCATAAATTGGAGTCGATGTTCACGCCGTCGTTAACCTGTCTTTTGTCCTGTTATAACCAGGCCCATGATATTCTGTCGGACGGTATGTCCCTGAAGGCGTGATGTCCCCAGAACAGTCCTTATCTCCTGTACTGTGTATGCGGCATTGATGGATGACACCAGCCCCGGCCTTATCTCCTTTGGCTTTGTCACTGCCTTCATGAACCACTTCACTAAGGGGTTCATATCTCGACGCAGATCGCTTATACAGTACTTACCAGCAGGTTTAAGCACTCGGTGCACCTCATTGAATACCTTCAATGGGGCGGACCATTCATGCAGTGACCCATTGGTGAAGACGGCATCGAAGGTATCCTCATCAAATGGCATTTCCAATGCGTTGCCCTTGACATAATGCACCCTGTGGCATAGCCCGTATTCCTGAGCATTCCGCTCTGCGATCGATATCATTTCCGGGCTGATTTCCAGACCTTTGAGGCTTGTTTCTTGCGTAGTTTTGAGCCACTCTAATCCGAGGTAACCAGGTCCGGGGCCTATTTCCAGCGCCAGTCCCTGTACAATACCGGCATTAAGTATCTCCTTCGTTTCAAGCCAGTCCTTGTCTCTCATTCTGCGCATCATCTGGTCATATGCTTGAACATGGAACTCTCCCTGAATACCCTCGTCTGTTTCGATAGCCCTCGGCTTGACCATTTCAGTTCATCCCTCGCGTTTTTGCTTAGAGTATGACAGTTATGTTCGATCGGGGCGATGATTCCATCGGCAGGCTAATGGAGCGGGCTGCGAACTTCTCCAGTGAGCTGATGTGGCGGTGCGCTGTGCATGCCCTTGTTGACCACTCTCATTCCGCGCTTCAGACAGTTCTGTATGTTCAATCGTCATGCTTACTATATTCCCTCGCCCAGACCCTCAGTGCCTCGGCATAGCCACAACCCAGATCGACCACTCTGGAGCCACGATTCAACCCTATTGTGCGTCCGATTGTATACAGTTGATCAACCCCGGTCGGACAGTGATTCCGATCCCGACCTCTTTGATCCGCACAAACACGATCCTCTCAGCGCAGCTCAGTTTGGGATGTCGGCGTGACCCAGGGGCACAGGGCTCAAGTGTCGCGAACAAGATGGAACCGTCGAGTTTGCAGTCCCGTTTCTTGCGCTCGAGCAGGGCATACTCAGCATGATCGCCGTACCGTAGCTCCCCGCGACAGGCCGTCTCGACCGTGCCGTCGGGCTTGTAGAGAACCGCGCCCACCAGTGGACTCGCCTTAATATATAATATATCCAAGTATTACTGCTATCATATTAAAAATAGCATGAGCGAAAATAGCCTCTAACGCTAACCTCTTTCTTAGATATACTAAGGCATATAACAATCCTACTATCGCGGTTGAAATCATGCCTTCAACACCTTGATATAAATGTCCAACTCCAAATACTACTGAGCTCAATATCAGGGCTAAAAGAAGGCCTGATTTTCCAAAGATCTTCTCAAATCTGGTTAACGTGAAGATTCTCCACAGTTCCTCTGAAAAGCCACCTTTAAATAATGCTATAGAAATGAAAACAGGTAGATAATAAGTATTATCGAACAATTTACCCATATCTATGCCTTGAGCTAATGTTTCCGGCAATAACGCATCAAGTATCGGGCTTGTAACAAAAGTGTCCAAAATGAATATTAGTAATCCGAATAGAAATCCGATTCTAAGTTGTTTTAGTATATTCTGTTTATCAAACCCGATATCTTTATATTTCTCCTTGGACAGATGCAATAACAGAGCAACAATTATTACAGTAAATATAGCGGTGACAAGAGCATATAGAAAAACTTGAGGCATTGATTCAAATGTATCCAGGATACTATCAATATAATAAATATTTCTTGCCACTTCGAATAACCACCCCAGGAGGATAAAGACTACTGAGATAAACAGAGCATTTCTTACAGATATTTTTTCCATCTTATTCTCTCTCCCCTGTTTTGTATTAAGCGGCTTCGCAGTCGCTCATCGCCTGTACATCTGATTTTCTCTGATATCCATATTGATGAGTTCCGCGATGCCATCCTGAGCGCTAATGTCGATTGTCTCAATCACACCTTGAGGCACGGGTTTACGGAATAAACTCCGAGTCTCAGGCTGTGCCATCTTCCTTCCTTTCATCTGAGTTCAGCATGCGACTGACCACATTTCTCAATGAAAGCAATGAGCTTCATTTTGCTGTTCGTGGCTTTCACCATTTTCCACATTTAAGGTCGAACAATTTTTTGCTGCTACACCATTGGGTCTTGCGACCGTGTTTTATTATAAACATTATTATAGGTAAGTCAATGAAAAAGTGGGAGAACGGGGAGGTGATCGCATAGCCATGTCTGGAACTGAATTATTTGTCCAGGTCCGTAGCGGGACACGCCTGAAACGTCACATTATCCGGACTGAGAAATCGTCGGTCCCGGGTGTTTCCCTTTCCGCAAAAAAATCCCTTGGGAACTCCCGGCCTTTTTACTATTTTTGAACGGCAAACCAAAAACATGGAGGTTTAGATATGGAGAAAAGAAGGCTTGGCAGCACAGGCCTTATGGTTTCAGCTATAGGTTTCGGCGGGATAAGGCTTCCGGAGGTTGACCCTGAGGCTGCCGACGAGCTTCTTAACAGGGCGCTTGACCTCGGCGTAAACTTCTTTGATAGCGCCCGGGGATACGGTGATAGCGAGGAGAAGATCGGGAGGGCCATAAGCTCGAGACGGGATGAGTTCTTCATTTCAACCAAAAGCCCCGTAGTCGATGGGGACGATATGAGACGGGATATAGAGACAAGCCTCAAGAACCTCAGGATGGATTACATAGATCTCTACCTCTGTCATAGCCTCAGACATCCCGAAACCTATGATAGAGTTGTGGGCCGTGGTGGGGCACTTGAAGCAATGAAGAAGGCCAAGGCTGAAGGGCTTATAAGACATATCGGTTTCAGCTCCCACAGGTTCCTTGAAACTATGGAGCGGGGGATACTTTCCGGCGAGTTCGAGGCGATAATGGTCTCCTATAACATGCTTAACGATGAGCTCACAGATGAAAAGATAATCCCTCTCGCCTACGAAAAGGACCTTGGCGTCATAGCCATGAAGCCACTCGCAGGGGGTGCGCTTGGAAGCCCGCCTGAGGAACTCAGGATAGGGGTTGAAAGCTTCAAGCCCGGTGTTGACGCGAGAAAGGCCCTCAGGTTTGTGCTTTCCAATGAGGCGATAAGCACGGCAATCCCCGGAATGGAAAATGTCGAGCAACTTGAGGAGAATGTGGAGGTCGGGCGCTCCTTCAGCATGATGTCCGATTCCGAGAAAGCCGGGCTTGTCAAGGCTGCCGAATCGCTCGGAAAAGATTTCTGCCGGGGTTGTGGCTACTGCATGCCATGCCCCGAGGATGTAAGGATAACAGTTATACTTCGGCATCTCGGATATTACAAGAACTACGGGCTTGTGGACTGGG